>NZ_JBNQTI010000146.1:0-24359 GCF_050325825.1 Kitasatospora sp. LaBMicrA B282 | reverse complement strand
GGGGGGGGTGGGGTGTGGGGGGGTGGGGGGGGGGTGGGTTTCCTTCGCGGTGGGACCCCCCCCCCCCACCGCGAGGTCAGGCGACGTGCAGGGTCAGCGCGGCGGTGTGGAGCTGACCGGCGGTCTGGAACTGCAGGAAGGTCCGCCAGTTGCCGGAGGTGGCGAGTTCGGCGTGGAAGGCGAGGACCGGTCCGCCGTGGTCGCCGTCCACCCGGGTCTCGGGGTGGAGGTGGGCGAAGGCCTGATCCCCCTCGTGGAAGGCGCTGATGTGGGCGTAGGTGTCGAGGTACGGCTGGAGGTCGGTGACCGGCCGGCCGTCCTTGGTGATGGTGACGGTGAGCGGGTGGGCCATGCCGGCCATCGGCTCGCCCTGGACGGTGACGGTGTAGCCGTCGACCGTGGTGCTCGGGGCCGCGGCGGGCAGCGGGGTGTCCGTCGCCCGGCCGGGGACGGTGACGGTGCGGGACAGGACGTGGTCGGTGCCCTTGCCGGGGCCGCTGTCGGGGGTGAACGAGGCGTACAGCCGCCAGGTGCCGGCCTGCAGGGCGGCCAGGTCCACGCTCCAGGTGCCGTCGGCGGCCGGCACCGGGTGGACGTGCTGGTACCCGGTCAGGTCGGCGCGGATCGCGTAGAAGTGCATCGGCTTGGTCTGGTCGACGGCGAAGTCGGTGACGGGCCTGCCGTCCGGGCCCGCGACGGTGAAGCGGTAGCTGACCGCCTGTCCGGCCGGGAGGGTCGCGATCGTGGAGTCGAGGCGGTAGCCGTCCTGCTCCGCGGCGAGGCCGTTCCCGGCGGGTATGCCCATGCCCGGCATACCGTCCATGCCGTCCATGCCGTCGCCCGTCGAGGGCATCGGGCCCGACGGGGCGGAGGCGGCTGCCGAACCGCCGTGACCCGTGCCCGGCCTGGCGGGGGCCGTCGAGGAGGAGCCGCAGGCGGCCAGCACCAGGGCGAGCACAGCACCGGTGGCGGCCGCGGCCAGGGTGCGGCGGCGGGTGGTCGGGCGGGTGGTCGGGCGAGTGATCGAGCGCGTGGAGACGGACATCATGGGGATCTTTCGGTTTCGGGCGCGCCGGCATGGCGCGTGCGTGCGGGAGGCGGCTCGGCCGGCGCCGGTTCGATGAACCGGTTCCGGCGGGCTCCCGTCACGTCCGCGCGATGCACACCCGAATCAGCAGCTCCCGTCCACTCCCCGGCGGCCCCCGGCGCCGATGCAGCGGGGCGCCGGCCGGAAGGCCGCCGAGGACGCGCCCGGTGACCGGCAGGACGGCGAGCGCGAGCAGACCCGCCGGCGGCAGCGGGGTCCGCTCGCGCGCCGCAGTGGACACGCACGGTGACCCGGCCGCGTGGGGCACACCCGCCGGCTGCGCGGCGGCGCCGGCGGGAGCAAGGGCAGCCGGTTTCGCCGGATCCACCGACTCCGCGTGGCCGCCCGTCATCGACGCCGAGGCGCCCACGGCACCGTGGCAGCCGTCGGCGGCCGAGGCCGGGGCCCCGTGCATCAGGAAGAGCCCGAGCAGGACCGCGCACAGCGCGACCAGCCGGGCGATGCCCGCCTGCCGCTGCTGTCCACCGTCCATCGCCGTCGCACCTCTCCCGAGTCGGTCCTCCTGCGCCATGGTGGGCGCCGGAGCGCCACTATACCCCTGGGGAGTATCTGCACCCGGCGAGGCCGCCCCGCGGTGCCCACTCCCTGATCCTGGCCGCCCTCGACCCCTGCGCGCGGCCCGCACATCCCCGACATGGGCCGGACCGGCTGCGGTTGAATGGGGATCATGAGTTTCGAGATCCGACCCTTCGACGCGGCGGCGGCTGCCGACCGCGAGCTGTCCGAGTACCACCTCGCCAAGGCCGCGTCCTGGCAGCTGGACTTCCCCGAGGACCCGCCGGTCAGCTACGAGGCCGCGGTCGGACGGCTGCGCACACCCTGGCTGAGCGACGGAACATGCCGGTACTGGGCCGCCTACGCGAACGGCACCCTCGTCGGGCTGGGCAAGCTCGCCGTGCAGGAGGGCGAGAACAGTGCGATAGCGGACGCAGAGGTGACCGTGCATCCCGACGTCCGGCGTCAGGGCATCGGGACCGCCCTGCTGCGGGCCCTGCTGCCCGCCCTGCACGAGTCGGGGCGGTCCACGGTGAACAGCGCCGCGGTGAAGACCGGTTCGCCCGGCGCCTTGTGGGCGGAGCGGTTCGGGTTCCGCGTGGTGAACCGCTCGGTGGTCCAGACGCTGGTCATCGACGAGACGAAGCCGGAACTGTGGGACGTGCCGGTGCCCGCGGGGTACCGCCTGGCGCGCTGGATCAGTCCGGCGCCGGAGGAGCTGATCGACGCCTACGCGGCCGCCCGGGACGCGGTGCAGGACGCGCCGCTGGGTGAGTCCAGCGTCCGGCACCCCCGGTGGGACCGGGAGCGGATCCGCACGGAGGAGCGCACCCTGGCCGAGCAGGGGGCGCAGGAGCGGGTGGTGGTCGTGATCCACGAGGCCACCGGCGACATCGTCGGTGTCACCGGGCTCCTCGGCTACGCCTACCGCCCGGAGAACTGCTACCAGAACGACACCTCGGTGGTGTCGGCACACCGCGGGAACGGCCTGGGACGCACGGTGAAGGCGGCCATGATGCGCTGGCTCGTTGCGGAGCGGCCGGAGGTACGACGGATCCTGACCGGCACCAATGCGGACAACGTCCACATGATCGCGGTCAACGAGGCCCTCGGGTACCGGATCCTGCGCCGCCTGGACTGGCGGGAGACCACCACGGCGGAACTCACGGACGCGCTCGCCTGACACTTCCGGTCCGCGCCCCTCCTGTGCGGTGCCCACGCACCGGACACGAGGGGCACCGAGACCGACCGCACCAGCACCACACCGACGACACGCCCGGGCCGGCCCCGCGGGATCCGCTGGGCCGGCGACGGGCTCACGAGGGGAAGACCACGATGCAGCACATCAAGCTCGGTGACCTGGACGTCGCACGGATCGGCCTGGGGGCGATGGGCATGTCCCACGCCTACACCGGCGCCGGGGGAGACGACGCCGAGGCCGTCCGCACCGTGCACCGCGCCCTGGAGCTGGGCGTCAACCTCATCGACACCGCCGAGGTCTACGGCCCCTACACCAACGAGGAGCTCATCGGCCGGGCCCTCAAGGGGCGCCGGGACCAGGTGGTGCTGGCGACGAAGTTCGGCCTGATCTCCCACACCGGCCGCCCGAGCGGGCCCGACAGCAGCCCGGCCGGCATCCGCGCCGCCGTCGAGGGTTCCCTGACCCGGCTGGGCACCGACCGCATCGACCTGTACTACCAGCACCGCGTCGACCCCGACACCCCGATCGAGGAGACCGCCGGCGCGGTGGCGGAGTTGGTCGCCGAAGGCAAGGTCCGGTACTTCGGTCTCTCCGAGGCCGGCCCGGAGACCATCCGCCGCGCCCATGCCGTCCACCCGGTCACCGCGGTGCAGTCCGAGTACTCGCTGTTCACCCGTGACCCCGAAGCCCGTGTGCTGCCGGTGCTGCGGGAGCTGAACATCGGCTTCGTGCCGTTCTCGCCGCTCGGCCGTGGCTTCCTCACCGGCACGATCCGCTCCACCGACCAGTTCGACCCGAACGACTTCCGTCTGGACAATCCCCGCTTCGCGGGTGCGAACTTCCAGCACAACCTGCAGCTGGCCGACCGGGTCGCCGCGATCGCCGCCGAGATCGGTGCCACCCCGGCCCAGGTGGCGCTGGCCTGGCTGCTGGCCCAGGGCGATGACATCGCCCCCATCCCCGGCACCCGGCACGTCGCCCGGGTGGCGGAGAACGTCGCCGCCGACGCCGTCCGTCTCACCGAGAAGCAGCTCGGCAGCCTCACCGACCTTCCCCCGGCCGCGGGGGACACCCACAACGAGGCCCAGATGCGCATGATGGAACGCTGAATCGCTCCCCCCGGGGGACACGGCCGGGAACTCGAAAACGGGCTCCCGGCCGTCGCCGCCACCATCAACGCGACACCCGCAAGACAATCGGAGTGTCCGGGGAATGCACCACTCGCGAATTCTCCACTCAGGCAGCCGAGCGCGGAGTTCGGTCGTCCCGCACGGCCGGGGAAAACCTTGACCCTGTCTTCGGTTTGGTCATCGCGTCTTAAGGGTTCTCAGCTTCTGCGCCTGCCGGTGCCGACCAGCAGCCCGGCGAGCCACCCACCGGCCACCACCTGACGAGCCGTCATGAGACCTCGGGATCGGCCACAGCCCACCCGTCACACCGTCAACTCCCGTAACAGAAAAAGCCGGTGAATACTGACGCGGTATCAGAGCTCCAAGGACCGCCGAACCCCTGGGCAACAGCGGACGAACGCGAGACGAAAAACCTTGGATTTTGAAAAATCTACGCGCATCTACTTGTTCGGCCCCCGCTTTGAGGTGACCATACGGACGGCAGTCATCTGTCCATGCACCGTCATTGAGCGGAGGCGTATCAGTGAGGAAGTGGAAGAAGAGATCGGCGGGGGTGGCCCTGGCGGCCACCATCGCCCTGGGCGGGGCCTCGTTGGCCACCGCCCAGGGGGTCGCCGGGGTCGCGAAGCACCCCACCACCGGCGTCGGCTCGTGCACGTTGAGGGGCTTCAACCCGGCGACGACACCGGCGAACGCCAAGAACCTCCCGGTCGGCCAGCGTCCGATGACCTACAAGCCGGACGACGTCGACTGCACCGGCGCGGTGTTCGCCGCGCCCGGTGTGGAGTTCGCGAAGTTCCCGCAGCCGAAGGACTTCAGCATCACGGACAAGACCGTGATGAAGACGGCCAACGGCCAGCAGACGATCACGGGACAACCCACCGCGGCGGTGAACCCGACGGCGCCGTACTTCCCGCCGTTCCAGCACTTCGTGATCATCTACCGGGAGAACCACACCTTCGACGACTACCTGGGGGACTGCGCGACCACGATCAGCGCGGGCTGCAACGGCCAGGTGCAGAGCACCAACCACATCAGCTCGGTGCCGGACCTGCACTCGCTGGCCAAGACCTACTCGCTGTCCGACTCGTACAGCACCGGGGTCCAGCCGCCGTCCGGCCCCAACCACTGGTTCCTGTTCTCGGGGCAGTCCGCGTCCAGCAGCCAGCAGCAGTCGTACCCCGCGAACGGCACCCAGTTCGACCGCTTCCTGCAGACCGACCAGGGCCCCACGGACGAGGGCACCAACGCCTGCACCGCGCCGTCCGGGACCAGCAGCGGCACCAGCCCGTACTCGATGATCGTGAACGGCGACATCTACTGGATGCTCAACAGCGGCAGCGGCTACTGGAAGAACCCGGCCGACGGCAAGGTCGAGGTCCTCCCGCCGAACCGCCCGGGCACCAACATCCCCGAGGAACTGCACACCAACGAGTACACCTGCCAGAACCAGAGCCTGCCCGACAGCACGATCTCGAACGACTACCTGAACTTCGTCAACACCTACGGCATGCCGGCGTACAACTACGTCGAGCTGTTCAACGACCACCCGGGCACCTACCAGGACATCCCGGGCAACGACACCGCGACGAACAACATCGTCAACTCCATCATGACCAACCCGACGTACAAGGACAACACGCTGATCGTCGTCACCGAGGACGACACCCAGAACGGCAGCAACGGCTCGGACCACGTCAGCAACACCTACCGCGTGCCGCTGCTCGTGATCGGCAACCCGGCCTACGTCAAGCAGCACTACGTCTCGCACGTGGCGTACAACACGGCCAACGTGCTGGCGGCGATGGAACGCACGATGGAGAACGTGCACTCCGGCGTCATCGACCCGAACGACAACCTGGGCGCCTCCACCTTCCCGATGACGACCGCGGACCAGGCCGCGCTCGGCGACCCGCTCGAGGACTTCTGGGTCCAGGGTTCGACCCCGCTCTCCGCGACCGCCACGGGCTCCCCGACCACCGGCAACGCGCCGCTGACGGAGAACTTCACCGGCTCGGCCACCGGCGGCACGGCCCCGTACACGTACAGCTGGAACTTCGGTGACGGCAGCACCAGCACCAGCCAGAACCCGAGCCACACCTACACCGCCGCGGGCACCTACACCGCGACGCTCACCGTCACCGACGCCGCCTCGCCCGCCAACACCGCGACCTCGCAGGTGACGACCACGGTCAACGCCGTCGGCAACCCGCTGGCAGCCAGCGCCTCGGCCACCCCGACCTCCGGCCAGGTACCGCTGAGCGTCGCCTTCACCGGCACCGGCACCGGTGGCACCCCGGGGTACAGCTACAGCTGGGACTTCGGTGACGGCAGCACCAGCACCAGCCAGAACCCGAGCCACACCTACAGCACCGCGGGGACCTACACCGCGACGCTCACCGTCACCGACAGCGCCTCGCCGGCCAACACCGCGACCTCGACGGTGACCATCACGGCCTCGCCGATCGCCGCGACGCCACCGGGCGCGCCCACCGGCCTGACGGGCACGGCCGGCACCGGGCAGGTCGCGCTGAACTGGACCCCGCCGTCCAACACCGGCGGCGAGAACATCACCTCCTACAAGGTGTACCGCGGCACCACCAGCGGCGGTGAGACGCTGCTGACCGGCGGCGGCTGCAGCGGTCTGGGCGCCGTGACCTCGTGCACCGACACGGGGCTGACGGCCGGTCAGACCTACTACTACACCGTCAGCGCGGTGAACGGCGTGGGCGAGGGGGCGCAGAGCACCGAGGCCTCGGCCACCCCCACCGGCACCGGCTGCCAGGCCCAACAGCTGCTCGGCAACCCGGGCTTCGAGAACGGCGCGTCCAACCCCGCGCCGTGGACCGTCACCTCGACGCACAGTCCGGTCGACGTGATCAACAGCAGCAGCTCCGAGCCGCCGCACAGCGGCAGCTACGACGCCTGGCTGGACGGCTGGGGCAAGACCACCACCGACACCCTGGCCCAGACCGTGACGCTGCCCAGCGGCTGCACCACCTACAGCTTCAGCTTCTGGATGCACATCGACACGGCCGAGACCTCGACCACCACGGCCTACGACACCCTCAAGCTGCAGGTGCTGAACAGCTCCGGCACCGTCCTACGCAACCTGTACACCTACTCCAACCTCAACCACAACACCGGGTACTCGCAGCACACCTTCAACCTGAGCGCGTTCGCCGGGCAGCAGGTGACGCTGAAGTTCACCGGCGCCGAGGACTCCGAGTACCAGACCTCGTTCGTGCTCGACGACACCGCGATGAACGTCAGCTGAGCCCGATGAATCCGATCGGTCCGCCGCGTCCGCCGCGGCCGGTCTGATCGCGGACCCCGCCGGGTGGTGCACTGCGGTGCACCACCCGGTGCGGGGCGCGCACCACGCACCACGCGGCACACGTAGCGCGCCCGGAACCAGCTCTTCGGATCAGCTGAGCGCCGGCTGAGGAACGGATGGACGCACATGGAAACACCGGTCGCGGTGAGAGGCCGCGGCATCACCAAGGCCTTCGGTGATGTCGTCGCGCTCGACCAAGTCGACGTGAGCATCTCCCAGGGTCAGATCCACGGCCTGGTCGGGCCGAACGGCGCCGGCAAGACCACCCTCCTCGGCCTGCTCCTGGGTCTGGCCGTCGCCGACGAAGGCAGCCTGGAGGTCCTCGGTGCCCCGCTCGGACGCGGGCTGGCCGCACCCGACGGCGTCTCCGGGTTCGTCGACGGGCCCGGGCTCTACCCCACACTCACCGCGAAGCAGAACCTCGCGACGGTCGCCGCACTGAGCCCTGACGACGTGCCGACCCTGGGCGTCGCGGAGGCGCTGGAGCAGGTCGGACTCACCGGGGCCGCCGACCAGAAGGTCCGCGGCTTCTCGCTGGGCATGCGCCAGCGCCTGGGGCTGGCCGCGGCACTGCTGACCAGGCCGCGGCTGCTGGTGCTCGACGAGCCGTCCAACGGCCTGGACCCGGCCGGCAAGAAGCACGTGCACGGCGTCCTGCTCCGGCTCGCGGCCGAAGGCACCACGGTCGTCCTGTCGAGCCATCGGATGGACGACCTGGAGGCGCTCTGCTCCGAGGTCACGATCCTGGCCACCGGGCGCGTGGTCTTCTCCGGCCCGGTGACGAAGCTCTCCGACGAGAACCGCGAACTCGACTACCGGCTGCGGGCCTCGGACCCCGCCGCCGCCCGCGCGGTCGCGGCCGGAACGCCCGGCATCAGCCTCCTCGACGGCCACGACGCCGCGGCGCGACCGGACACCGACCTGCTCGTCGTCCGTGCCCGGGTGGCAGCCGTGGACGACCTGGTGGCCCGGCTGGTCCACGGGGACATCGCGGTACGCGAGTTGGCGCCGGTCGTCTCGCCGCTGGAAGCCGCCTTCCTCGCCCTGACCGAGCCGCTCGCCCGCACCGAGCAGGAGGCCGACCGATGACCCCGACCGTTGCCGCCGCCCCCACCGCCACCGCCGGGGCCGGGACCCCGGGCAGACGCGCGGTCCCGGTCGCCCGGATCCTCCGGATGGAGCTGGTCAAGCAGTTCTCCGCCTGGCGGGTGCGCCTGCTGCTCCTGCTCTGCTGGCTCGGCCCGGGCCTGCTGGTCTTCGGGATCGACCAGCAGAGCACCCTGCCGTCGGACACCCTGTTCGGCCGCTGGATGCACGCCACCGGCTGGGCCGGGTCGCTGGTGGTGCTCGGTGTCGCCGGCACCTGGGCGCTGCCGTTGGTCACCTCCATGGTCGCCGGCGACGTCTTCGCCTCCGAGGACCGGCTCGGCACCTGGCGCCACCTGCTCATCACGGTCCGCTCGTACCGGCGGATCTTCGCGGCCAAGGCGATCGCCGGCCTCACCGTGATCGGCCTGCTGGTGACGGGCCTGGCCCTCTCCGGCATCGTCGGCGGACTCCTGGCCGAGGGAAGCCAACCGCTGGTGGGGTTGGACGGCCACCTGCTCACCGGCGCCGACGCGGCCGGCGACGTGCTGCTGGCCTGGCTCTGCGTGCTGGCGCCGACGCTCGCCCTGGCGGGCCTCGGGCTGCTCGGATCCATCGCGCTGGGCCGATCCCCGATGGGCCTGCTGATGCCCATGCTCGCCGCCCTCGGGATGCAGCTCGCACAACTGCTGCCACTGCCGGTCGCCGTGCGCCTGGCGCTGCCCGGGTACGCCTTCGTCTCCTGGAACGGCCTCTTCGCCGATCCGCAGCAGCGCGGGGAGCTGCTGATCGGTGTCGGCGTCAGCCTGGCCTGGGCGGTCCTCGCGACGGTGCTGGCCTACCTGCTGTTCCTCCGCCGGGACTTCACCAACCTCAACAACGACGGCGCCGGACGCCGGGCGCTGACCCTGGGCGTCCTCCCACTGGCCGGATTGCTGGCCGCGACCATCTCGGTCGTCGCCGTGGTCACCGATGGGGGCGACTCCGGCATCACCCAGGACAAGGTGCAGCGCTCGATGGCCACGGCCTTCACCCACCTCTACCGGTACCAACAGGCGCAGATGCGCCAGCCGCCGGTCACCGAAGCAGAGCTGCAGACCTCCGCCAGCTGCGACAAGAGCGAGGGACTCGGCTCGCAGCAGGGGCCGGGCAACGACTGGCGCTGCACCGTCTCGTACAACGTCCCCGGCTACAACGCCACCGCCCAGGCCATCTACCAGCTCGACGTCTCCGCGACCGGGCGGTACATCGCCGACGGAGACGGACCGGTGCAGCTGAACGGCTACTTCCTGATCGTCAGCGGGGGACAGGCGGTGCCGAACCCGCTCTGGCAGTTCGACGGCAACGTCGACCTGCTCCCGGGCTGACGGTGGCGCAAAGCGAGTCCCGTTCGGTCGGTTTGACCACCTGTTAGCGTGTCCGGATGGAAGATCTTGGAACCATCGTCTGGCCGCCCGAGCCGATCAGGACCGAGCGGCTCGTGCTCCGTGCGCCCGAGGCCCGGGACCGTGCGGCGTTCGTCGAGCTGCTCGCCTCGTCGGAGGTGCACACCTACCTCGGCGGCCCCCGGCTGCGTGACGAGCTCGAGCGTGAGATACCCGCGGTGCCCGAGGAGTGGCCCGGCAGCTTCGTCGTCGAGCTCGAGGGGTCGATGATCGGCCAGCTCCTGCTCAGGAGGTCGCCGGGCGACCGTCGCCCGACCGCCGCGGGGAAGGTCGATCTCGGCTACCTGTTCCTGCCGGCGGCGTGGGGATTCGGGTACGCCGCCGAGGCGTGCGCGGCGGCACTCGACTGGCTCGCCGGCGTGCTTCCCGGCGAACCGGTGGTGCTCGCCACCCAGAGCGCCAACGTCCGCTCGATGCGCCTCGCGGCGAAGCTGGGGTTCGTCGAGGTGGAGCGGTTCGAGGCCTGGGGCGCCGAACAGTGGCTCGGCATGTGGTCCCCGGTCACGCCGAGCAGCTGAGTCTGCCGGGAACCGCCTGAAGGTCCTTGCCCAGCCACGCGCGGGCAGCCGGTCACCGCCGGCTGCCCGCGCGCATTTTTTTGCGCTCCGTGACCACTGCGCCGCCGGCGCTGCCCCGTAGAGCCTAACCGGATAGGTCATCCGAATGTGTGCTACCGTCCCGGATCAAGCGGATGAACTATCCGATTGTCGATCGGGGTGGAGGAACGCATGACGAAGACAGCCGTGGTGACAGCCGGAACGGGCGGCATCGGCTTGGAGACGGCGCTGGGCCTGGCAGCCGCCGGGTACGCGGTGACCGTGGTCGGACGCGACGCCGAACGGGGAGCCAGGGCGGTGGAGCGGATCAACGCGACCGGCCCGGCGCACCCCGGCCGGTTCCTCTCCGCCGACCTCGCCTCGCTCGACCAGGTGCGCGCGCTCGCCGACCGGCTTGCCGCCGCGGGCGAGCCGCTGACGGTGCTGGTCAACAACATCGGAGCGATGTTCGCGCAGCGACAGGACCTCGACGGCATCGAGGCGTCGTTCGTCGTCAACCACCTCTCGCCGTACCTGCTGACGGAACTGCTGCTGCCCGTGCTGACGGCCGGCGCGCCGAGCCGGATCGTGAACGTCACCTCGGGTGCGGTCGGGGTCGCCAAGCGGGTGTTCGACGCCGTCGAGCCGCCCGGCGGCTACTACGGCTTCCACTGGTACGGCCGCGCCAAGCTCGCCAACCTCGCCTACACGCTCGACCTGGCCGCCCGGCTGGACGGCATGGGCGTCTCGGTCCTCGCCGCCGACCCCGGAGGCGCCGCGACCGACATGACCGACGGCACGCTGACCGACCCGAAGATCGTCTCACCGGCGCTGCGCCTGCTCTGGCCGCTCGTGCGGCGCAGGTTCGAGCGCTCCACGTCCGGTCCGGCGTCGGTGGCCGCCCGGCCCTCGATCGCCGCCGCCACCGATCCGGCCCTGGCCGGCCGGACCGGCCTCGTCATCGGCCCCCAGGCCCACCCCGTCGCCCCGTTCCGCGCGGCAACCGACCAGCGCATCGCCGAGGCCGTGCGCCGGCTCAGCGAAGCCCACGCACCCCTGGCGGCCGGCGTGGGCGCGTGAGCACCGCTCGTCCGCGGGCCCACCACATGAGGACACGACCATGACCGACCGACACCAGGACACGACCATGACCAACGCACTCCCGACCGCCTCTGCCCCCTCAGCCGGCACCGCCCCCTCTGCCCGCACCGTCCGCGGCTCCGGACCCGGCCTCCTCCTCGCCCACGGCGCAGGTGGCAGCATCGAGGCCAACTACGGGCCGATCATGGCCGGGCTCGCCGCACGGCACACCGTCGTCGGGGTCGACTACCCGGGCTCGGGACAGACCCCCACGGCCGACACGCCCCTGGACCTCGACGTCCTGGCGGACCAGCTCGTCGCCGCCGCGGACGCCGAAGGACTCGACACGTTCGCCGTCTGCGGGTACTCACTCGGCGGCCCGGTCGCGATCCGCACCGCAGTCCGTCACCCGCAACGAGTCACCTCGCTCGTGCTGAGCGCGACCTTCGCCCGGGTGGACACCCGCACCGAGCTGGCCGCCGCGATCTGGCAGCAGCTCCACGCCGCCGGAGAGCACCTCGTGCTCGCCCAGTACCTGGCCCAGCAGACCCTGAGCGCGCCGGTGCTGAACTCCCTCACCCCCGCCCAACTGCGCACGGCCGCCGAGCAGACCGCCCCGGCGCTACCGCTCGGCACCGCCGCCCAGGTCGACCTGGTCCGCCGCGCCGACGTCCGCGCCGACCTCGCCGTGATCACCGTGCCCACCCTGGTCGTCATCACCACCGCCGACCCCCTGATCCCGGCCACTCTCCAGCGCGAACTGGCCGCGGCCGTCCCCGGCGCGCAGACCGTCGAACTCGCCACCGGGCACCTGCCCTTCCTGGAGCAGCCGAACCGGTGGGTGGAGATCATCACGGACTTCCTCGGTCGTGAGCCGGACCACCGGTGACACCCGCGGTGGGCGGGCCGAGCGGCCCGCCCACCCGCACGCCCACCCGCACGCCCACCGGGACGCCCCGCGTACGATCGGATGGCGAACCGACGGACAAGCGACCTGGACTCTCCCCATGACGACCGCACAGCTGCGCAAGGACGCCGCCCGCAACTGGGACCGGATCGTCGCCATCGCCCGCGACCTGGTCGACCAGGGCACCCCGTTGCAGCTCAACGACGTCGCACGCCGGGCGGGTGTGGGCGTCGGCACGGTCTACCGGCATTTCGCCACCCCCGAGGCGCTGCTGGAGGCCGTCGCCACCCCCTGCCTGGAAGCCCTCGCCGAACACGGCCGGCAGGCGCTGGCCGATCCCGACCCCTGGCGCGCGCTGCAGGGCTTCCTGTCCCGCACCGTCGAGGCGCAGATCACCGACGCCGCCCTGGCCCCGGTCGCCGCGGCGCACACGGACACCCTGCCGCGCACCACCGAACTCAAGCAGTCACTCGCGTCGGCCGGCACCGAACTCCTCGACCGGGCCCGCGCCGCCGCCGCGGTCCGCCCCGACCTCACCGCCACTGACCTGGTCCCCCTCATGTGCGGCATCGCCCACGCCGTGAACGTCCACGGCGGCCCCCAGCCCGACCGCCTCGCCACCGCACACCGCTACCTCGCCACCCTCCTCGAAGGCCTGCGCACCGCGTCGCCGAACGCGTAGGCGGGTGGCGGCCTCCTCACCCACATAGCGCGAAGGTGGCCCCCGGCGGGACCACCCTCTGCGGATGCGCTATCCGATGGCTCCTGTGATCAGGAGCACGTGTACGTCGTAGCCAACAAGAGAGCCGACCAGCTGAGCCAATTGAGGGGCTCGGGCCGCTTCTTCTCGTGTTGCCTGCCATGGCTGTGGCGGTGACTGCGGAATGTATGCGTCAGTGGACTCTCATGCCCAGCTCGCAACGCAGTTCACCATCGGTAATGTCCCACGTGTTCGGTTGACTTGTGCATCGACTTGGAATGCGCGCTATGCAGTTTTCCGCAACCTGCTTGAACTTCGATGCACGGTAGGGGCATCTCCTGCGGAGAGGTACCCACTACCAGTACGTCACAGAACCACTGGCTTGTCCATATGCCCAGGTACCTCGCCGGCCGGGCCGCCGCCAGGTGTCGGGGCGGCGGGGGAGCGGCGGGTCGGCCAGGGGTTGCACGTCCGCGGAAGCGCTGCCGCCCCAGCCCGGCCCCCACCTCGCCGAGCAGCGCCGCACGCTGCCTGCTGCCCGCGCAGCAGAACCCCGTTGCTCGCTGTCGAGCCCCCGTGAGAGCATCATGGCTCAGCGGTCCGGCTCCTTTCGCTTGTGCTTCGCACGGCAAACGAAAGAGTGCGGGCCGTTGCCATGTCCACGGTTTTGAGCAGGATCTGCGAATGGCAGGGACGGTTTGATGGGCAAGACAGAGCTGACGGAAGCCCGCCTGGAGCATGCGAGCAACATCCTGGTCGCGCCTTCGACGGTGCAGGAGCATGACGTGGTCAGGGAGTTCTTCGGGTCCACGATCACGCCGGAGGACCTTGCTTCTGCTTCGCCCGACCTCGCGCAGAAGACCGTCTACCTGTGTGGTGACATCTCCGGGATCCGTGGAAGTCAACTTCAGGCGGCCGAACGGGTGTTCGTGATCCGGGGGCTGTCGCACGGCTACCACGACGGCATCGACGAATCCTGGACCCTCGTCGACCTCGGCCGGGTTCCCGTCCGCGTCCACGGCGTCGGCGTGTACTACCGTCGCTTCTTCGGGCTGGACGCCGATCACTTCGGACGGATCCGTGCGGAGCACGAGTTCCAGTCCCTGACGGAGTCGACCAAGCCTGGAACGGCCCATCGCAGCGGAATCTATCTGACGCCCGTCACGCGGGACGGCGAGGAACTGCATTTCCGTCTGCTCCGGTGCTCCACGAATCTCTCGGGGCCGACCGAGAGCTTTCGTGCGACCGACACGCAGATCGTCGAGGACCTGAACCGCGAGGCCGCTGCCGTCTTTCGGGACCAGGCGCCGCTGAATCACGTTCTTGCCCAGGTCTACCACAACACCCTTGCCACGGCCGAGCGCAAGCAGTCCAAGGCCAAGATCTCGGCCCACGCCGACAAGACCAAGGACATGCCCGACAACGGCATCATGGCCTTCTGCACGTTCTACGACCAGCTCGACAAGCTGCAGCCCTTGGCCGAGGACGCTTTCGACCACGGCGTGAAGGGGGTCAGCGGGCTGACCAGGCTTCGGTTTCGTCTCAAGGATCCGACGGAAGAACGCGGCGGAGTCGAGTTGCCCGCGCAGTTCACCGTGACGCTCTACCCCGGCTCCGTGTTCTTCATGCCGCTGTCCACCAACCGCCGGTACACGCATGAAATCCGGCCCTCGATGTTGGACGCCGAGTTGCTCCCGACCCGCTTGGGATACGTGGTGCGCTGTTCGAGCGCCGAAGCCGTTCACAAGAACGGCGACACGTTCCTCAAGGTGGCCGGAGACCTGGTGAAGCTGGGGCCACCCACGCCGGACGGCATGAACGAGCTGCGCAGGCTGTACGCGGAGGAGAACAGGACCTCGTCCTTCATCGAGTACGGCGACCAGTTCCGCTTCAGCATGAACACGGGAGACTACCGTGCCCCTCGGGTCTAGGATCGCGGACGAGATCCTCTCGTGCGCCCTGCCGGCCGAGGAGGATCTCTTTGCGGAGCTGTCCGCGTCGGTCCATTGGGAAGACCTTGGAAAAGGCCGGCGAGGCGCTGTGCTTGCCAGGGTCGACGAGGCGGGTGGTGTGCCACTCGTGCGCACCACCACCCGATACGGCAGCCCGGCCCAGCGCTTCCGGCCGGTGCACGAACGGCTGGCGCAACGGATTCAGGAACGTGCGGCGCTTTCGGTCGGCTTCAACAACGCGCTCATCGAGTGCTACACGGACGCTTACCGAACCATGGGTGGCCATTCCGATCAGGCCCTCGATCTGGCCGACGAGTCGTTCATCGCCGTCTTCTCCTGCTACCAGCACCCTGATGCGGGCCCACCGCGGAAGCTGATCTTCGAATCAAAGGAGTCCGACGGCGAGAAGTCCGATGCCGAGAAGTCCGATGGCGAGAAGTTCGAGATCCCCCTCCACCACCACAGCATCGTCGCGTTCTCCGTCAGCTCGAATCGGCGGCTCAGGCACAGGATCGTCCTGGACGCACCCGCCCGGACACCGGACAACCAATGGTTGGGCGTCACCTTCCGAACGTCAAAGACCTTCGTCCGGTTCCGCGACGGACACGCGTACCTCCCACAGGGTGAGCGCCTCAGGCCGGCCGACGAGGAGCAGGCGCAGGAGTTCTACCGACTGCGGCGCCGTGAGAACAGGGAAACGGACTTCAGCTACCCCCCGCTGACGTACACCATCAGCGAAAGCGACCTGCTGCCGCCCCGCTGATTCACCTCAACCGCCCCGCCCGCCTCACCCCCCACCCGCCAGGGGATCGGCGGCCCGTGCAGCGGCGAAGATCCGGGCGCAGCGCTGCGTCATGGCCTCCGGGGACTGGTCCGGGTGGTTGATCCACCAGCGGACCAGCGCGGTGCACAGGCCGCGCCAGGCGTACTTGAGGGCGTCGGCGTCGAGCGGGTCGTCGGTTCCGGCCGCGCCCAGGAGCTCGGCGGAACCGGTGGCGGCGAGGTCGTCGATGGCGCGGCGGTGGTGGTCGGCGCGGCGTGCGGCCTCGCTGTCGGGCGGCAGCGTGGCGTCGTAGAGGACGAACCACGCCTCGCGCTGCCCCTCCAGCGTGGTGAACAGGGCGTGCAGCACGCGCAGGTGAGCGGGCGGTGCGCCGTCGGCCCGGTCGGCCATGGCGGTGCGGACGGCGTCCAGCAACCGCTCGCCGATCGGGTCGAGGCAGGCGAGGTACAGCGCCTCCTTGCCGCCGAAGTACTGGTGCAGCAGCGGCTTGGTGACCCCGACGTGGGCGGCGATGGCAGCCATGGTGGTCGCCTCGTAGCCGTGGTGGCCGAACTCCTCGGTGGCGGCGGCCAGGACCTGTCGCTCGCGCGTGGCCCTCGGCACCCCCTTGGTACCAGCCCGGGAACTGAGCGTTGTCATGGGAACAGATCTTACCCTAGGGTAATTTCCCGTTGGGTAAGTTCACCGGACCCCACGGGAGCATCGCCATGCCCGCTGTCCCCTCTCTCCCCGGCCCCTTCCTCCCCGCCGCCTCCGGCCCCGCCGCCTCCCGCACCCGCTGCTGGTGGGGCTGGGGCTACGCCGACGCCCAGCCGGACGACGCCGCCTGCGCCGCGCTGGGCGCACTGGTGCCGGGCACCCTGGCCCGGCCGCTGCCGCTGCCCCGGGCCGCCGACCTGCCCATGGCCCGGCCGCGCGTGTCGCCGCCGCCCACCCTGGCCCACCTGGTCACCGACGATCCTCAGGAGCGCGCCGCCCACGCCATGGGCAAGGCCTACCGCGACGTCATGCGGGCCCTGCGCGGTCGCCCCGGCCGGATCCCCGACCTCGTCGCCCGCCCGGCCGACGACCGGCAGGTGGCCGACCTGCTCGACTGGGCCGGCGAACACGGCGTGGCCGTCATCCCGTTCGGCGGCGGGTCCTCGGTGGTCGGCGGCGTGGAGTACCGCGGCGACGCCCACCGCGCCGTCCTGTCGCTCGACCTGACCTCGATGGACCGCGTCCTGGAGGTCGACACCGCCGGGCGCGCGGCCCGGATCCAGGCCGGAGCCCTCGGCCCGGTGCTGGAGGCCCAGTTGCGACCCCACGGGCTGACCCTGCGTCACTTCCCGCAGAGCTTCGAGTTCTCCACCCTCGGCGGCTGGCTGGCCACCCGCGCCGGCGGTCACTACGCCACCGGCCGTACCCATATCGACGACTTCGTGCAGTCCCTGCGCGTCGTCACGCCCGCCGGGACCAGCACCTCCTGGCGCCTTCCCGCCTCGGGGGCCGGGCCCTCGCCCGACCGGCTGTTCCTCGGCTCGGAAGGCACGCTCGGGGTCATCACCGAGGCCTGGATGCGCCTGCAGCAGCGCCCCGGCCACCGGGCGTCCGCGTCCGTGGCCTTCACCGACTTCCACCGTGCGCTGGACGCGGTGCGGGCCCTCGCCCAGAGCGACCTGGCCCCCGCCAACTGCCGGCTGCTGGATCCCGGCGAGGCCCTGTTGTCCGGCGCCTCGCCGGACGGCTCCAGCGTCCTGGTCCTGGGCTTCGAGTCCGCCACCGCCCCCGTCGACGACCGCCTCGCGGCCGCCCTCGAGCTGACCCGGGCCCACGGCGGCCGCGGCGCGGCGCCCGCAGCAGGCGGCGACGCCCCGGCCGACGCGGCCGTGCACGCCTGGCGGTCGGCCTTCCTGCGGATGCCGTACCTGCGCGACGGCCTGGCCCGGATGGGCGCCGTCGTCGAGACCTTCGAGACGGCTGCCACCTGGGACCGGATCCCCGCGCTGATCGACGCCGTTCGCACCGAGGTCGGCGCCGCGGCTGCGAAGGCCACCGGGCACCCGGCGACCATCAACTGCCGGCTGACCCACGTCTACCCCGACGGCGCCGCCCCGTACTTCACCGTGGTCGCCGCCGGCCGACCCGGCGACGAGGTCGCGGTCTGGGACGACCTCAAGGCCGTCGCGAACGACGTCCTGCACCGCCACCGCGCCACGATCACCCACCACCACGCCGTCGGCCGCGACCACCGCCCCGGCTACGACCGGCAACGCCCGGAAGCCTTCGCCCTGGCCCTGCGTGCGGTCAAGGACGCACTGGACCCGCGCCACATCCTCAACCCGGGCGTCCTGATCGACTGACGCGCGGCGACCGCGCGCCCCGGCACTGCCGGGCCGGGAGCGCCGGCAGCAGCCGGTCAGGTCGGCAAGTCCTGCTGGCCCACCGACGAATCGCCCGCACTTCTGGTGCTGGTCGGGCCGCTTGCCGTCGAGTTCGGCGGCGCACTGCCCTCGACAACTCGGGCTGTTCTTCGTCGAGGCAGTCGGACCGTCAGCAGTTTCGCGCGTGGCGCCAGCCGACGGCCCAACTCGAACAGCGACTCGGTCCGCGAGCGGTCCGTGTCCAGTACGGTGAAGAGATAGACGCCGAAGTAGAAGGTCATCGCCGCGTTGGCCAGGTCCCGGGGCGGGACCAGCTTGGCCAACGGGGTGCCGCCGATCACCCGTTGCAGCGTCGACTCGGCGAACTCCAGCCAGAGCTGTGCGTGTTCGACGATCGGACCGCGTAGCTCCGGTTTGGAGATGGCCGCGCCGACCAACTCGGAGAAGACGGCGATGTGCCCGCCCTCGATGTCGGCGCGGTAGATCCGCTCGGCGGCCTCGGTCAGTTCCTCCAGGGTGTGCGCCGCGGCGATGGTGGCGCGGTGAACCGCCAGACGCTCGGCGGACACTTGCCTGAAGGCGGCCAGCAGCAACGCGTCCACCCCGCCGAAGTGGTAGAAGACCAGGGCCGAGTTCACCCCGGCCTCCTTGGCGATCGTGCGGGCGCTGGCACCGCTGTACCCATGTGCGAGCAGGGTCCGAATCGCAGCCTCGATCAGCCGCGCCTTGGTCTGGGCCCCGCCCTCGACCGCTCCCGCCACCCCTGCTCTCCTCCCTTGCGCCGGTCCGGTGCGCTCCCTCATCATACGGTTTAATCGAGTGATTAAGACGTGCGCCCCGGCGGGGGACCGAGTATGACGGGGCATCAGGAGGCGGGGGACGCTCAGGTCCGGGACCGCCGAACGGAGGCGTGCAATGGACAACGAGAGCCCGGATCTGGCAGTACTGCTTCGGTTGGCTCGTGAGCGGATCGGCCTCACCCAACAGGAGTTGTCGGAATCCAGCGGCGTGAGCGTCCGTACCATCAGCCATCTGGAGTGCCGGGAGGTGGCGCGCCCGCGTGCCGCCACGGTCCGCCGGCTGGCCTCGGCACTCGGTCTTGACCCCGCGGCCGCGGAGAAGCTGCACATGATCTCGCGCGCACACGGCGGGGACTTCGCCGCCGTACTGTCGCGGGCGAGCTCAGGGGATTGGGACGGTGTGCCGGCGAGGCACGAGTGAGCCCGGCCCCGGTCGAAGTTGCGTGTGAACTGCCGGCTGATGGCCTGTCAAGGGACAGTGCCGCTGGCTAGGTTCATGTCGTGTCCCGGCGGTTGTCCGGAGCACTCCGGTACCGGACGGAACAGGTCCTTGGGCACGACGAACGATCGACTTCGGAAGGGAAGTAAGCGTGAAGAAGCTTGCCATGACCACGCGGGTGGTCACCGCGCTGGCGATCGCGGGTGTCGCCTCGCTGGCGGGCATCGGCTCCGCCAGTGCCTCCGCCGGGGGCGGCTGCCGGGACTGGGCCAACCCCGTCCCCAACGTCTACGTGCGGCCCTGCATCAGTGCCGGCGGTTCCAGCATAAACGCGAGCCTCTACCTGGACGGCAGCCGTCCGCTGTACGCGGCCTGGCTCAACCTGTACAAGCAGAACTCGTCCGGCGGATGGGACTACCAGGACCAGCGGTGGACCTACTGTGACAACCTCGCTGCCGGCAGTTGCACGGGCCTGGACAACGTCTCCTTCGAGGGCTACCCGCCCGGTACCTACTACGTCCAGGAGAACTTCGTCACCTCCGACAACCTCATGTCCGGGGGCGATGAGAGCCCGGTCCTGTACCTCAGCTACTGACGCCGAGGTTGCCGGAGGGGCACGCCGGTCCTACTCGACGGTGCGCAAGTCCAAGTCGGCCCGGGACCGTCCTCGGGGCCACGCTGTGGCCCCGAGGACGGTGGCATGACCGCCTGGCGAGCAGAGCTTCCGGCGGTTCCTACTTGGCCGAGGTCGAGCGGCGTCGGGTGACGACGAACAGGCCGGCGCCGAGCAGTGTTACGGCGGTGACGCCGATGAGGGCGAGCGTTCCCGTCCCCGTCGAGCCGGTCGACGGCAACGAGCCGCCGTGGGGGGAGCGGGTGGGTGCGGGTGTCGGGACCCGGGTCGGGGTCGGCACGGGGGTGGGTGTGGGCGTGGGCACGGGGGTGGGTGTGGGCGTGGGTGTGGGAACCGGCGTGGGGGTCGGGGTCGGCTCCGGTGTGGGGGTCGGTTCTGGGATCGGGGTCGGAGTCGGAGTGGGAGTCGGAGTCGGTGTGGGCGTCGGTTCCGGCGTCGGGGTCGGTGTGGGAGTGGGCGTCGGTTCCGGCGTCGGGGTCGGTGTGGGAGTGGGCACCGGCGTCGGCACCGGTGTGGGCGTGGGCGTCGGTTCCGGCGTCGGAGTCGGGGTCGGGGTCGGCGTGGGCGTCCCGGGGCAGTTGGTGGTGGCGTCAGGCTTGTTGTTGGTGCCGATGGTGCAGGTGTTGCCGAGGGCGGAGCCGGCGTTCACCGAACCGTTGTTGGTGGTGATGCCGATGGTGTTGCCGCCGCCGGTCCCGGCGTCGATGCTGCCGGTGTTGGTGTCGAGGGTGACGGTGTTGCCGCTCCCCGCGAGCGTGATCGCGGCGGTGTTGCCCTGGCCGGGCTGGCCGGCCGCGCCGGCGGTCGCGGTGCCGGCGGAGCCGGTGCCGCCCGGTCCGCCCTGACCGGCTGCCCCGCCGGTGGCGGTGATGGCCGCCTTCCCGCCGGCCGGCCCGGTGATGGTGGCGCTGTTGCCGTTGCCCCCGTCGCCGCCGGTGCCGCCCGCACCGCCCGGACCGCCGTTCGTGGTGCCTTGGGCGGAGTCGGCACCGATCCCGCCGTTGCCGCCCTTGCCGGCGGTGGCGGTGTAGCTGGTGGCGGTGATGGTGCCGCTGGAGGCGCCGTCCCCGCCGCGCCCACCCGTTCCGCCCGTTCCACCGACGGTGGAGAAGTTGGAGCCGAAGCTTCCGTTCCCGCCGTTGCCGCCGGTCGCGGTGACGGTGGTCGCGGTGACGTTGGTCCCGGCGATGCCGTCGCCACCGCGACCACCGGGCTGCGGACCGCTGTTGAAGGCGCTGCTGCCGCCCGCACCGCCGAGCGCCTGGAGCGTGGCGGCGTTCACGGTGCCGCCGATCGCGCCGGTGCCGCCCTTGCCACCGGTTCCGCTGCCGAGGCCCCCGGAGCCGCTGCCGTTGGCGCCGACGAGCTTGACCGTTCCGGGAAGGTCGGTGATGGTGCAGTTGACGGCGCCGTCGCCGCCGGGGCCGCCGATACTGCTGCCTCCGTTGTCGCCACCGGTCAGGGTGACGGTGCCCTTGGGCACGGTGATGGTGCAGTTACGGCCGCCCGCGCCGCCCGGGCCGGCACTGGGTACGCGCGGGTTGATGCCGCCGGTGCCTCCGGTGACGTTGACGGCGACGTCGGTGGCGGTCGAGTCGACGATGATGCTGCCCTGGAGGCCGTCCGCGCCGCCGTCGTTGAAGCGGCCGCCGGTGTTGCCCCCGGTCACGTTGATCTTGACGTTGCCGGTACCGGTGTAGTGCAGGGTGGTGCCGTTGGAAATGCCCGTGCCGCCCCCACCGGTCCCGTTGTTGGTGATGTTGACGACGCTGTCACCGCCGCCGAGCGTCCAGTCCTGCTGCAGGCCCTGGGTGCACGTGTAGGTGGTGGTCGTGCCCGAGGAGGCCTGGGTGCAGCCGGGTGGGAGCACGATCACGGGTGCGCCGGTGCAGTTGTAGGTGCTGCCGGGTGCGTTGTTGTACGTGATGTTGCAGGTGTTGCCGCCGGCGGAGCCGGCGTTGATGAAGCCGTAGTTGGCGAAGACGGTGATGGTGTTGCTGCCGCCGTTACCGGCGTCGAGCCTGCCGTTGTAGCCGACGGTGTTGGCGTTCACCGTGTTGCCGTTGCCCTTGAGGGCGATGGTGGCGTCGTTGCCGGCTCCGTCGTAGCCGGCCGCGCCGCCGCCGCTGCCGCCCGCGCCGCCCTTGCCGCCCTGGGTGCTGATCGTCGCGGCGGGAACCCCGCCGCCGGGAGCGGCCGTGGCGACCGCCCCGGCGTTGCCGGTGCCCGCGTTACCGCCGGCTGCGCCGCTGCCGCCGGCGCCGCCGTTGCCGCCGGTGGCGGTGAGGCTGTTGGGGTTCGGGACGGACCCGTTGGGGGCGGTCAGGGTGATCTTGTCGGCCAGGTTGCCGACCCCGCCGTCGCCGCCGGCGAAGCCGGCGCCGCCCTGTCCGCCGGTGGCGCCGTGCGCGGTGACGGCACTGGCGGTGATGGTGCCGGTGTACATGCCCGTCCCGCCGAGCCCACCCTTCTGGAGGGTGGCCGGGCCGCCGTCGCCGCCGGTGACGGTGACGGTGTCGGCGGTGATGGTGCCTCCGGTGACGCCGTTGCCGCCGTTGCCGCCCACGGGGTAGAAGTTGCCAGGGTCGGTGCTGCCGCTGCTGCCCTTGCCTCCGGTGCTGGTGACGGACCCTGCGGTGGCGGTGAGGGTGCAGCCGGTGCTGCCGTTCCCGCCGGCCTCGCCGCCGGCCTTGTCGGTCGTGGCGTCGCCGCCCTGCAGGGTGATGGTGCCGCGCGGGATGGTGATGGTGCCGCCGGCGCAGGCGGGGCTACCGATGCCGCCGAGGGTGCCGCCGCCGCCCGTGCCACCGATCACGGTGACGGTGGCGTTGGTGGCAGTGGCGGCGACGTTGATGGTGCCGAGGTTGAGACCGGCTCCGCCGGGCGCGGAGTTGTCGCCGGCCGCCCCGCCCTTGACGTTGATGGTGACCGCGCCGTTGCCGGTGTACGAGAGGGTGACGTTCTGCTCGATGCCGTTCTTGGCGGGATCGCTGTTGCTGATGTCGACCACGGTGTCGCCACCGCCGATGGTCCAGTTCTGGGTCAGGCCCTGGGTGCAGGTGTAGGTGGTGGTCGTGCCCGCGGTGGACTGGGTGCAGCCTGCGGGCAGGGCATCGGCGTGGGCCAGGCCCGGAACGATGGTCAGGGTGGCGCCCAGCAGTGCCACGGCCAGTGGCGGCAGGGTGCTGCGGGCGAGGAGCGATGGGGTGGGCATGGCGCGGGTTCGGTCTCCGATCCGGTGGGCCGGCGGGACGGCGCAGCCCAGGTGGTCACAGTTCGTGTTGGATGAACACGTACAGTGATGAACGTTAGTGCGACTGACTTCCTGGTTCGGGAAGCCACGCACCGGCGTTCGGATGGCGGCTGAGTGACGCCGCTGCCTCCAGGGGGTCGCGGCGAGCCCGGATCCCGTCCCGGCGGCCCCGCGCCGCCTTCGGCGAACCGATCGGCCTGGCTCTGAGGGACGCTGACGGTCCGTTCGACCCCTCGTCCGGCGGGCAGCCGAACGGCTCAGGGGGTGACCCCTGGGGCGCGCGTTAGTGGTTGCACCGGGCCTTCGACTCGCCACGTGACGCACTGCTCCTCGACAGCGGCCACCAGACCTACGTGCACAAGATCCTCACCGGCCGGGAGAAGGCCTTCGACGGGCCGCGGCGGGCAGGCGGCCTGACCGGCCGGTCACGGCCACACCGCGGTCGAGGAAGTGGTGACCGGCACCGAGGGCCGGCGCTTGGCCCTGCCGAGGGACCTCTGAGCAGCCGCCCGGCGCACAGCCCCGCGCCGGGCCGGCGTCACCCGCGCGGGTCCGGCCGCTTGTCCGGGGCTCGGGCGGCACGCGTGATGGCGAGGAGGGTCTGGTCGTCGTCGGCGGCGCTGTGGTCGGTGTGGGTGGCGATGTCGGTGAGGAGGGCGCTGAGGAGGTCTTCCGGAGTGGCGAAGGTGCGGCCGGCGAGGAAGGTCTCCGGGGTGTAGAAGGCGCCGGTCGCGTCACGGGCCTCGGTGATGCCGTCGGTGAAGAGCAGGAGGGTCGCGCCGGTGGGCAGCGGGATGCGTTGGGGGTGGTGGCCGTCGGTGGCGCGGAGGTCGGCCATGCCGAGGGGGAGGTCGAAGGCGGGGGGGTCGAGCAGGCGGGCGGTGCCGTCGGTGAGCAGGATGGGAGCCGGGTGCCCGCGGTTGACCAGGTCGACGTAGGAGCCGTCGGGGGCGAACTGGGCGATGATCGCGGTGGCGAAGGCCTCCGGGTCCTCGGTGTCGCCGCGGCGGCGGATGTCGCGGTCGAGGGCGTGCTCGATCGACTCGACGAGGTAGTCGAGGCGGGGCACGAGCTCGGCCAGCACCCGGAAGGCCCCCAGGATGATGGTG
>NZ_JBNQTI010000145.1:0-24448 GCF_050325825.1 Kitasatospora sp. LaBMicrA B282 | reverse complement strand
CGGCGGCGGCAGGCGGCGGCACGGGCACGCCGGGCAGCGGCGCACCGGGCCCGGGAGCACCCGGGACCGGAGCACCCAGGACCGGAGCACCCGGCATCGGCTCAGCCGGCTTGGCGAGCGCGACCCCGGACCCCGGGGCGCCCGCCACCGGCACACCGCCCACCGGCGCACCCGGCACCACCGGCGCCGCAGGTTCGACGGACCCCGGCCCGCCGGCCGCCGCCCCGCTCGTCGGCGCCGGCGTCACGCCCGCCGCGGGCTCCGCCGCCGGAGCGGACGCGCCGGACGGGGCCGCCGCGCCCTGGGTGTACCAGGACGGGGGAGTGTAGTCAGGGGCGTCTGACCAGTCGTCGTCGTCCTCCGCCGCATTGTCACCGACGTAGACGCCGTCCCGATCGCTGCTCACCTTGGGCTCCCTCGTGTTCGCGGCCGCTCGTCGCGGTGCGGTCGGCACAAGACTAGAACCTGTGCCGCGCCAGGTTGAGTGCGCCGTCACCGCTCGCGGTCGCCGACGGGTCCGCGGCGATCGGCCCGCTCCCCAGGTCGCAGCCGCGCCGCGGCCGGCGGTGCCGTCACCCTGACCGGTGACGGCCCCCGGCGGTCAGTCGACCCGGCGGGCCGGACCGAGCTGCTGGCGCTCGACGGCGCCCGGCTCGGTGCGGACGTACTGCTGCCGGATCCGGGTGGCCCACAGCGTCAGGTCGTCGCCGAGGGTGGGCAGCGTGGCCACGTCCTGGCCGCCCAGCGAGAGCACCCGGCCGATCACCTCCGCCTCCTGCGGGGAGACCCGCTGCACGCCCACCAGGTCGGCCGCGTTCAGCACCCGGGCCGCCCGCGGGTCGAGGTAGGGCAGCACGGTGAGGGTGGACTGCCACGGGGTGGCCGACAGGCGGCTGCGCGGCGGGCGCGGCCCGAGGTCGCGCACCACCAGGACCGGCGCCGAGACCGAGGCGCCCTGGGCGCCGAGCCGGCCGATCTGGTGCACCGTCAGGCAGGGCTGCCCGCCGCCGGCCGCCTGGGCCAGCTGCGCCCAGACCTGCGGACGGGCGGTCTCCACCGCGACCCGGGCACCGGTGGCCGCCGCCCGCAGCGCGATCAGCTGCGCGGTCCACACCCCGCCGACCAGCACCACGTCGTAGGCGGTGGGCCGGAAGAGGCCGAGCACGGCGGTCTGCCGCTGCGGGTCCTCGCCGATCACCACGCCGTCGTCGCCGACCGGCACCGCGAGCGCGCCGAGCTCCTCGCGGCTGAGCACGTGCCGTTCCCGGCGCGGCCCGCGCAGGCCGTAGCCGGCCCGGATCCGGGCGAGCGGGCCGGGGCCCTCGTCCTCGGGCGGCCGGCTGGCGTAGGTCTGGTAGGCCATCAGGCACATCCCCCCAGGGGCAGGGTGGCGAGCAGGCCGAGCGCCTGCTCCTGGTCCAGGCGGGAGAGGCCGAGGCCGGCGCCCTGCGCGCGCTGCTCCAGCTGCCGGCCGTACCGGCCCGCGTCGCCCTCGCTGCGGGCGACCACCCGGACGTGGCCGCTGAGCGCCACCGAGTCGCCGGTGCCGGCCTGCGCGGTCAGGCTGAACGCGCTGGCCAGCGCGGGCGTGCCGGTGGCCAGGTTGACCAGCTCGGCGGCGGCGACGCCGCGCCCGCCGTGGCCCGAGCGGTCCAGCTGGGGCCACTTGGAGATCCAGTAGGTGGTGTGGAAGCGGTCGTCGATCCGCCAGAACCGGCTGCTCTCCTGGGTGCGCCGCGGGCTGCTGCCGCCGGCGGCGGTGCTCGCGCTGCCCTGGCGGCCGGCGGTGGCCAGCGGGTTGGCGCAGGTGGCGATGGAGAGGGCGGCGATCAGCTCGCGCTCGTCCAGCGCGGTGGCGCTGAAGCCGGCGCCGTTGAGCCGCCCGGCGAGCTGGTCGGTGACCCGCTGCAGGGCCTTGCGGGCGCCCTGCTCGCCGCCGCCGCGGGCCAGCACGGCGGTGGCGGCGCGCTCCGGGTCGAGCTTGAGCGCGACCCAGGTCAGCCGCAGCGCCGGGGTGGTCACGCCGTCGCGCAGCTCCTGGTAGGCGCGGGTGGCCAGCGCCTGGTCGGGCAGGTGCGGGGCCGGGGCGGGCTGGGTGTGCTGGACCACCTGGACCGACTCCAGCGCGATGTCGTCCACCCGCAGCGCGGAGCAGATCACGTCCAGCGGCAGCGGCAGCGCGGTGCGGGTCGGGCGCAGCGGCTGGTCCTTGGCCTGCACCAGCAGCACCGAGGTGAGGAAGGTGCCGTCGCCGATCATGCCGGTCTCGCGGCGGACCGGGCGGCCGCCGCCCAGGTCGGCCTCGGTGGCGTGGGTGCAGGTGCGCAGCGCCGGTTCCAGCTCGAGCACCGGGGCCAGGGCCGGGTCGGTGCCGGCCGGCGGCAGCTTGTCCGGGGCCTCGCGGCGCCGGGTGCGGGCCGCCGCCCGGATCCGCAGGGCCTCGGGCAGGCTGCGGCCGCGCACCGGCACCAGGGCGAGGAGCACCAGCAGGGCCGCGGGCACCGCGAAGATGCCGGCCATCATCCGGTCGACCGTCCAGCCGACGGCGACCAGGGCCGCCGCGACCTCGATCAGCACCAGCTGCTGCAGCCGCAGCCGGCCGCCGAGCAGGCCCGGACGCGGGTGCACCTTGACCGCGACGGTCGTGGGGCCGCCCGGCGCGCCGGCCGGCGCCTGCTGCGGGGCGGACCCGGCCCGGCGGGCGGGGCCGCGGCGCTCCTTCGATCCCCTGCCCTGCGCTGCCCTGCGTCGCCGTTGCGCGGTCTGGCTTGGCATTCCCCCGGGTGACCCTCTCTGATTCGCTGTCACGGCCCGGTTGGCCGGGCGCCGAACAGTACCCGTACCGTACTCACCGTCTGCCGCATCGTAGAGGGTCAGCAGGGACCGGAGGCGAGCGGGCGGCCGCTACACGGGGAGGGCCAGGCAGGATGGCATCACGCAGGGACGAGCTGAACGCCTACACGTTCGCGCGCAAGCGCATGGTGGGCGCCTTCCTGCAGCCGGTCGGGGGCGGCAGCGACGAGGACGCGCCGCGACCGATCCGGGCCGTGGTGCCGTCGTTGGTGGTGGCCGCCGTGCTGGTGGCCGGGTTCGGCGCCTGGGGCCTGCTCAAGCCGACCGCGCCGAAGGGCTGGGACAGCGGCAACGACATCATCCTGGGCAAGGACTCGACCACCCGCTACGTCGTCCTGACCAGCGCGGACGGCACCAAGATGCTGCACCCGGTGCTGAACATGGCCTCGGCGAAGCTGGTGCTGCCGGCCAACTCCAAGGTGGTCATCGTCGCGGACTCGGCGATCGACGCCTACAAGTCGCACGGTCCGACCATCGGGATCCCGTACGCGCCGGACAAGTTGCCGAGCGCGGCCGACGCCGGCGTGGCGAAGAAGTGGTCGGTCTGCGACCGGCCGGGCTCGGACGCCGCCCACCCCAACCAGGCGGTCTTCGTGGCGGCCGGTGCGGACGCCGCGATGCTGGACCGGCCGGACCACAGGCTCTCGGGCGGGCAGGTGCTCTGGGTGCAGGGGACGGCGCAGAACGGCGCGGCCGGCACCCAGTACCTGGTGGACGCGGGCGGCCGCAAGCACCCGATCGGCACCCCGGCGATGTCCGGCGACCAGCGGATCGCGTTGCAGCTGGCGCTCTTCGGCGACGGCGCCGCGCCCCAGCCGGTCAGCAACGAGTGGCTGAACACGCTGCCGGCGGCCAGCGCGATCACCTTCCCGCAGGTGCCGGGGACCGGCCAGCAGCAGGTGCCGTCCGCGGTCCAACTCACCGACCCCGGCCAGCGCTTCGTCGGCCAGCTGGTCACCTTCCAGAGTGACCCCAGCGCCCAGGTCAACTACTTCGTGGTGGGCCAGGGCCAGCTGTACCGGGTGTCGCAGTTCCAGGCCGAGCTGATCCGGGAGAACCCGAGCACGCAGCAGTACGCCTACGGCGGCCACGCCCCCACCTACGGCGCCATCACCCCGGCGGACAACGCCCGCTACCTGCAGACCAGCACCGCCCTGGGCGGGGACGACCAGTGGCCCCAGAGCAAGCCCGGGACCTCGGTCAACGCCGGCGGTTCGGCCGACTCGGCGCCGCGCCAGGTGATCTGCTCGACCTTCGAGGGGATGGCCGCGGACGGCTCGGGCAACCAGGTGGTGCAGCAGAGCGTGTGGGCCGGCACCGAGTACCCGGCCGCCGCCACCCCCGGCCTGACCAGCGCCTACGTCAGCCCGGGCCACGGGCTGTTCTACCGCGCGATGGACAACGGAACGGGCGGCTCGGGCAGCGACTTCCTGCTCACCGACACCGGCCTGCGCTACTCGGTGCCGGCCACCAGCGAGGGCACGGTGGCCGGGGCCTCGCCCTCGCCGAGCCCCAACCCGTCGGCCGCCGCGCAGCCGGCCCAGCCGCAGACCAACGAGGCGCAGGCCCGGTTGGGGTACCCGGGCACCACGCCGGTGCCGGTCCCCAAGAGCTGGTCGGACCTGGTGCCGGCGGGTCCCGAACTGAACACCAACGCGGCCACCCAGGTGCAGAACTCCTAAGGCCTGACCCGAAGTCAGCACACCTTCCGCGCAACGGGCGGTGCCGCGTCATGGCTTGGTAACCAAACAGCGCCCGGTGTTGGGAGTGTCGGTGGTGACGACTACAGTGCTGGCAGGCGTCACACCGTGACGTCGTCCGGGTGGGCAGGGTGACCGCCTGCGCGGAGAAGAGTCTGTCTCATGGGGGACGGTGCAACATGGCCGGTCAGTTCACGATGACCGCTGAGGAGATGCGGATCTTCTCGAACCACATCCACGATGTGAACGGGCAGATCCAGGGCGAGATCAGCAAGCTGAACACGCTGGTCGACTCGATCGCCGGTGGCTGGTCCGGTGCGGCCGCGACCGCCTACCACCACCTGCAGTCGGAGTGGAACGAGGACGCGAAGGCGCTCAGCACGGTGCTGGAGGAGATCCGCGGCGCGATCGACCACACCACCGCCAAGTACTCCCAGAACGAGGACGACCAGCGCACCACGATCGCCGGCGTCCAGGGCGCCTGAGCCCCCTCGTCTTCCGCGCAGCGCAGACAGCACGGGGTCCGGTTCCCGGGGCGCCCCGCACCACTCTTCCCTGACAAGGAGTCACCATGAGCACCGACGGTGCCATCTCCGTCAACTTCGGCACGATCCAGGACGCGGGCGGCCAGGTCCGTGCCGCCGCCGGTCGGATCGACCACCAGCTGGACGAGCTCAAGAAGGGCGTCCAGAAGATCGCCGGCTCCTGGTCCGGCGCCGCGAAGGACGGGTACAACGCCCGCCAGGCGATCTGGGACCAGAAGGCCAAGGACCTGCACGACACGCTGATGAAGATCGCGGACGCACTCGACAAGGCGCACGAGGGCTACACCACGACCGAGAGCGACAACCTGAAGATCTGGCAGCCGTGAGCCGACCCGGCGCCCCCGCGGGGACGCCGGAGCGGTAGCGCCTCGGCGGGGCCGCGGCACCACTGCGGCGATTCGAGGGGTACCAGGTGGCGTTGGGGCGAAGGCTGAGCCGGATCGCGGCGGTCGGCGCGGTGCTCGCGGTGCTGGGCGCGGCAGCCGCCGGGCCGGCCGCGGCGGATCCGCCCGGGACGAACTGGTCACCGCTGAGCCCCTCGGCGTCGAGCGACTGCCAGTTCCCGACCAAGGACGTGCCGGCCATGCCGTGGGCGCTGCAGCGGGTGCTGCTCGGCCAGCTGTGGCAGAACGGCATCACCGGGCAGGGCGTCACGGTCGCGGTGATCGACACCGGGGTGGACAACCAGAACCCGCAGCTGGCCGGCCGGGTGCTGCCCGGCGAGACGCTGCTGCCGGACAAGAACAACAACAACCAGCCGGTCGGCCCCGCGACCCAGGACCAGGTCGGCCACGGCACCAAGGTGGCCGGCATCATCGCCGCCGCGCAGCGCAGCGGCGTGGGCTTCGTCGGCCTGGCGCCGGGTGCGCAGATCCTGCCGATCCGGCAGAACGACGAGGCCGGCGACGGTGACGTGGTCACCATGGCCAAGGCGATCACCGACGCGGTGAACGCCGGTGCCAAGGTGATCAACATTTCGCAGGACGTGCGCGGCGCCGCCCAGGACGGCAGCTTCCCGGACAGCGACCTGCTCAAGGCGGCCGTCGACTACGCCGAGGCGCACCAGGTGGTGGTGGTCGCCTCCTCCGGCAACGACGGCCAGCAGGGCGCCGAGTACCCGGCCGGCTACCCGACCGTGCTCGCGGTCGGCGCCTCCGACCGCAACAACGAGCGGGCCGCCTTCTCCGAGTACGGCGACTACGTCAGCGTGGCCGCCCCCGGCGTGGACATCCTCTCCACCGTCCCCGGCGGCGGCCAGTGCGTGGACAACGGCACCAGCTTCGCCGCGCCCTACGTGGCCGGGGTGGCGGCCCTGCTGCGCTGCGAGTACCCGGGCTGGACCGCGCAGCAGATCCGCACCCGGATCGAGCAGACCGCCCAGCGCACCGAGCGCGGCCGCAACCAGTACCTCGGCTGGGGCGTGGTCGACCCGGTGAAGGCGGTCACCGACACCTCGCCGCCGAGCAACGCCCCCGCCGCCGACCCGGCGGTCAAGCTGGCCGGTTCGCCGATCCTGCCGCAGCCGGTCGGCCTCGGGGAGACCCAGGCGGACCGCGACCGGCGCACCGCCACCTTCGTGCTGCTGGGCGTGGTGCTGGTGGTGGCGCTGCTCTTCGGCGGTTCGGTGGTGCTGCGCGACCGCCGCCGCCGGCTCCTGGACTGAACCACCCGGGCGGCCCGACGCACGTGGCCCGGGCACCCCGTGCGGGGTGTCCGGGCCACTCGGTGGAGTGCGGGGCTCAGAGCTGCTGGTCCTCCGGGAGGGTGATGACCCAGCGGGTCTCCTGGCGCGGGCGCAGGTAGCAGAGCCAGTAGAGCGAGGCGACCACGGTGATCACGCCGGTCCAGAGCAGTGCCTTGTGGTCCTGGTGGACGAGCACCCAGCCGAGGGCGAGGATCAGCAGGGCCGGCAGCACCGGCCAGAGCGGCTGCCGCCAGGCGGGGGTGCTCTTGTGCGCACCGCGCCGGGAGAGCAGTGCGCCGACCGCGACCAGCAGGTAGAGCGCGGTGACCGCGACACCGGTGATGTTGCTCAGCAGCTGGCCGGGCACGAAGCAGAAGAGCGCGCCGGGCACGCCCACCGCGAGGGTGGAGACCCAGGGGGCCTGGAACCGGTTCAGCGTGCCGAAGGCCTTGTTCACCGGCTCGGGCCAGGCCCGGTCGCGGCCGGAGGCGAAGAGCACCCGGGAGTTCTGGATCACCATCACGATGCCGGCGTTGATGATGGCCAGTGCGATGCAGAGGCTGATGAAGGTGCCGACCCCGGAGTTCGCCCACTGGGAGACCATGCCGGAGATGTCACCGCCGGTCAGGGTGGCCAGGTCGGGGGCGCCGAGGGTGATCGCGACCACCGGGACCATGATCACCACGGCCGACAGGCCGAGCGTCCACAGCACCGTGCGGGCCACGTTGCGGCGCGGGTCCTCCAGCTCCTCGGAGAGGTAGATCGCGGTGGAGAAGCCCTGGGTGACGAAGAGCGCCACGCCCATCGAGGCCACCATGCTGCTCACGCTCACCGCGCTCGAGTGGCCCGCGGTGTCGGCCAGCACGCCGTGGAAGAGGCTGGAGACCCCGCGCTGCTGGTGGGCGAAGCCGAGGACCGACACCACGCCGGCGGCGATCACCTCCAGCACCAGGAAGATGCCGGTGATCCAGGCGTTGGCGCGCAGGTCGAGCAGGCCGGCCACGGTGGCCGCCAGCATCACGCCGGCGCCCGCCACCGGGGCGCTGACGTGCACGATCGGGGCCAGGTAGGCGGCGGTGCCGAGCGCGATGACCGAGGGGACGATCATCACCACGATCAGCGACTGGATGAAGGAGAGCCAGCCGGCGAACCGCCCGGCCAGGGTGCCGACCATCGCGTACTCGCCGCCGGCGCTGGGGATCAGGGTGCCCAGCTCGGAGTAGGCGAAGGCGACCGCGACGCAGATGATCGCGCCGATCCCGATGGTCATCGCGGTCGCCGTGCCGAGGCTGTTGAACAGGCCCGGCACCAGGACGAAGAGCGAGGAGGCCGGCGTGACGCAGGAGAGCGTCAGCAGGGTGCCGCCCACGACGCCGAGCGAGCGGTTGAGCGAGCGCGGGGCGTCGGCGGTGCCGTCCGTCACCGTGGGGGATGCGGTGGGCGGACGAAGCGTGTCGGTCATGGGCGGGGGTCCGATCGGCTCAGCGCGAGGAGCGCGGTCCTGTGCGGTGTTGGGGTGGGGAGCGCTATCGCCTCTGCGAGGTCACCTGGGGGTTCGGTTCTCGGTCGCTCCCGGTTCGCCATGGTGCGGGGGCGTAAAGCTTGCGTCAATGGCGCTTGACCTTCGGAATCCGTTGCGATACCTCGCATACTCATCCGATCTGATGATCGACTTGGGGGCCCGGGGGTTGATGTCCGACTTGTTACCTTTGGCCAATGGGGCATGAATCCAAGGTGAACGCGCCGACTTGGGCTTGAATCAAAGGTTGAACCTTGCACCTTCCCCCTGGCGCCAGGTGACCGACCGGCGCCCGGCAGGCCGGGCGGTGGCCCGTGGGGAGACCACGAGAACCGCAGCCGGGCGGCCGAAAAAGCTCGATAACTTTCCAGCACGTGGACAGGTATGCAGCCGAGAGGGCCGGGTGCGCGCTGCGCACCCGGCCCTCGTCGTCACTGCGTGTGGTGGTCGGCGGTTCGTCCTCAGCGGCCGGACCAGCGGCCGGACCGGCGACCGGACCAGGGGATCACTGGACCGGCAGCCACCCGGTCTGCACCATCTGCCCGCCGGTGATCCGGCGGGAGACGAACACCCCGCGGCCCGGCGGCAGCGGCTGCGGCTTGACGGTGCCCAGCAGCACGCCCTCGTCCCGGGTGCCGGAGAGCAGCACGCCCTGCCCGCCCAGCTCGCGCATCCGCTGCATCACCGGCTCGTAGAGCGAGCGCCCGGCGCCGCCGGCACTGCGCGCGACGATCACCCGCAGGCCGATGTCGCGGGCGAACGGCAGGAACTCGGCCAGCGGCGCCAGCGGGTTGCCGGAGGAGGTGGCGACCAGCTCGTAGTCGTCCACGATCACGAACATGTCCTTGCCGCTGTACCAGCTGCGGTTGCGCAACTGCTCGGCGGTGACGTCCGGACCGGGCAGCCGGCGGGCGCAGGCGCCGCGCAGCATGTCCACGATCGCGCTCATCGCCGGCTGCGCGGCCGCGTACTCCACCAGGTACTCCGGCGGCACCGTGCCGAGCAGCGAGCGCCGGTAGTCGCCGACCACGATGCCCGCCTGGTCGGCGCTGTAACGCTCGGTGATCTGCTTGATCAGCATGCGCAGCAGCGCCGACTTCCCGGACTCGCTCTCGCCGAAGACGATGAAGAGCGGGTCGGTCTCGAAGTTGACGAAGACCGGCGCCAGCTCGGCCTCGTCCAGGCCGAAGGCGACGCCGCGCTCGGGCAGCTCGAAGCCCTTGGGCAGGGCGTGGCCGTCCAGCACCGCCGGCAGCATCCGGACCTGCGGCGCCCGCGGCCCGCTCCAGGCGGCGTTCACCGCGTCGACCAGCCCGGCGACCCCGGTCACCAGGTCCTCGACAGCGGAGGAGCCGTCGAGCCGCGGCAGGCCGGTGAGGAAGTGCAGCTTGGCGGCGGTCAGGCCGCGGCCCGGCGAGCCGGCCGGCACGTTCTGCGCCACCTTGCGGTCGATCTCGGACTCCATCGCGTCGCCGAGGCGCAGCTCGGTGCGGTTCTGCAGCAGGTCCTTGAGCGCCGGGCGGACCTCCGCGTAGCGGGCGGCGGTGAGCACCAGGTGGATGCCGTAGCCGAGGCCGCGCGCCGAGATGTCCCCGACCACCGCCTCCAGCGCCTCGAACTCCTGCCGGAAGGTGAGCCAGCCGTCGATCACCAGGAAGACGTCGCCGAACTGCTCGTCCGGCAGCTGGCCGGCCGCCCGGCGGGTGCGGTAGGTGGTGATCGAGTCGATGCCGGTGGTGCGGAACAGCTCCTCGCGCCGGTTCAGCACCCCGTGCACCTCGCTGACCATCCGGCGCACCTTGTCGAGGTCCAGGCGCCCGGCCACCCCGCCGACGTGCGGCAGGCCCTCCAGCGACCGGAAGCCGCCGCCGCCGAAGTCCAGCAGGTAGAACTGCGCCTCCGCCGGGGTGTGGGTGAGCGCGAAGCCCGCCACCAGGGTGCGGATCATGGTCGACTTGCCGGAGCGCGGACCGCCGACCACCAGGCCGTGGCCGGCCGCGCCGGAGTAGTCCTGGTAGAGCACGTCGCGGCGCTGCTCGCGCGGCCGGTCGACGATGCCGACCGGCACCACCAGTCGGCCCAGCGCGCCGAACTCCGGCGAGGTGAGGCCGCGCTCGGGGGTCGCCTGGAGCGGCGGCATCAGCTGGTCCATGCTCGGCGCCTCGTCCAGCGGCGGCAGCCAGACCTGGTGGGCCGGCGGGCCCTGGCCGACCATCCGCTGCACGATCACGTCCAGCACGGTGTCCACCAGCGCGTCGTCCAGCGGCGTCGGCTCGGGCACCACCGGCGCGGCGGCGGGCTCGACCACCGCCACCTCGGCGGCGGTGAAGAGCACCGGCTGCACGGTGGAGACCCGGCCGCTGGTGCGCTGCTGGCCCGGCGCCCGGTAGGGCCCGGAGACGTAGGCGGCCTTGAACCGGTCCAGCACGTCGTTGCCGAACTTCAGGTAGCCGACGCCGGGCACCGGCGGCAGGTGGTAGGCGTCCGGCACGCCGATCGCCACCCGGGACTCGGCCGCGGAGAAGGTGCGCAGACCGATCCGGTAGGAGAGGAAGGTGTCCAGACCGCGCAGCTTGCCCTCCTCCAGCCGCTGCGAGGCGAGCAGCAGGTGCACCCCCAGGGACCGGCCGATCCGGCCGATCTGGATGAACATGTCGATGAAGTCGGGCTTGGCGGTGAGGAGTTCGGAGAACTCGTCGATGATCAGGACCAGCGAGGGCAGTGGGTCGAGGGCCGCGCCGGCGGCCCGGGCGCGCTCGTACTCGTTCAGGTTGGCGTAGTTGCCGGCCGAGCGGAGCAGCTCCTGGCGCCGGTTGAGCTCGCCCTCGATCGCGTCCCGCATGCGGTCGACCAGGGTGAGCTCGCCCTCCAGGTTGGTGATCACCGCGGAGGTGTGCGGCATGTCCGCCATGCCGGCGAAGGTGGCACCGCCCTTGAAGTCGGCGAGGACAAAGTTGAGGGTCTCCGAGGAGTGGGTCATCGCGAGGCCCAGCACCAGGGTGCGCAGCAGCTCGGACTTGCCGGAACCGGTGGCGCCGACGCACAGGCCGTGCGGGCCCATGCCCTCCAGCGCGGCCTCCTTGATGTCCAGGTGGACCAGCTCGCCGTTGGCGCCGACCCCGATCGGCACCCGCAGCTTCTCGTGCTGCGGGCGCGGCCGCCAGGTGCGCGAGACGTCCACCGAGCCGGCGTCGCCCACGCCCATCAGGTCGGTGAAGTCCAGGTTGGAGAGCAGCGGTTCGTCGTCGCCGCCGGCCGAGATCCGGTACGGGGCGAGCTGGCGGGCCAGCGCCTCGGACTGCCAGGCGGAGAGCAGGTCGGGGCGGCCCGAGTAGGAGGCGCCGGAGGCCGACTCCAGCAGCAGCCGGTCGCGCCCGACGGTGACCACCAGGTGCCCGGTCGGCTCGTCCAGGTCGCCCGGGACCACCTCGATCACGGTCACCCCGTGCACGCCCTCGGCCGAGGCCAGCATCGAGTCGTGCGGCACCGCGGCGCCGTCCAGCACCACCACCAGGTGCGCCTGCTCGGGCTGCGGCCCGGCGTCCCGGCTGAACCGCTGGCGCCCGGCCAGCTCGTCCTCCAGCAGCAGCTCCAGCTCGCCGAGGCCGGCGGCGATCAGCCGGCGCGAACCGGCGCCGTCCTGCTGCTTGCGGTGCTGGGTGTGCGGCAGCCACTTGGTCCACTCCCACTCCTCCAGCGCGCCGGGGGCCGCGGCCACCGCGACCACCAGGTCGTCGGGGGAGTGCAGGGTGGTCAACTGGGCGATCATCGCCCGGACGTTGCCGTACACCGCGTCCGGGTCGCCGCAGACGGTGATGTGGTAGAAGGCGCGCAGCGAGACGGCCAGCGGCAGCTCCTGCAGGGTGCCGTGGGCCTGCAGGAAGGAGCGCATCGCGTCGGCGGCGAGCGGCTCCAGCTCCTCCATCGGCGCGGTCTGCGGGGCCACCAGGGGCGTGGCCAGCTGCTGCGGGCCGCGGCCCAGCCGGATCTGGGCGAAGTCCGGGTCGCTCGGGCGGCGCTCCCAGAGCCGGCGGCCCTCGGCCACCACCGACCAGAGCTGGTCCGGCTCGGGGTGCAGGTAGAGCTGGGCGCCGCGCTGCCGCTCGGCGGTGCGGCGCACCTGGCGGCGCACCTGCTGCAGGTACTTGAGGTAGTCGCGCCGCTCGTCGGCCAGTCCGGCGCCGCCGCCGCGGCGGGCCCGCACGATCTGCGCCACGGCCATGCCCACGGTGGAGCACATCATCAGCACGCCCATGACCCGCATCATCGGCGCGGTGTTCGGCATGAAGAAGAAGGCCGCCGATCCACCCATCCCGAGCAGCGGGAGCAGGCTCATCATCCAGTCGTCGCCGCCCCCGCGGGGCAGCTCGGGCGGGGTGACCAGCTGCACCGGCTCGTCCGGCACCACCGGCGGGTACGCCCGGGGCGGGCGCTTGACCGTCACGACACTCATCTATTACCGCACCAGCCCTCACGCGACTCGTCAGGTCCCGGAGGAGGCGCCCCTGTGACTGCCCTGCCCCCGCCGCAGACCGCAGGCGCCACCGCGGCGATCGATCCCGCCCCCGGTACGCGCCCTGCGCAGGGGCCGATCCTACCGAGCCCGGTCGGCCCGCCGGTGTCGCCCTCAGGACCCTCACAGGACCGCCCCGGGGACCCACCCGGGGCGTGCCGCCCGCGGGCGGGCGATAGGGTGACGCAGCGCCGGTTCCGGTGGACGCGGCGCCCGGTCCAGCGAGCAAGCGAAAGCCAACGAGGGGGAAGCACCGGTGACTTCGAACGCAGCGACCGGATTCTGTCGGGTCACCGTGGTGGCCCCGGACAGCCGGATCGATGTGGCCCTGCCGGAGGACGTCCCGCTCGCGGACGTCTACCCCGAGGTGCTGCGGCTCTCCGGCCAGACCCAGGCCGAGGGGGCCCCGACCGGCTTCCACCTGGTCCGCCGGGACGGCACGGTGCTGGACAGCGGACTGCCGCTGAACGCCCAACAGGTGCGCGACGGGGACCTGTTGAGCCTGCGTCCGTTCGCCGAGTCGCTGCCGCCGGCGGTCTACGACGACGTGGCCGACGCGATCGCCAGCGCGGTCGAGGCCGACCGCCGGTTCTGGAGCCCGGACCTGATGCGGGCCTTCGGCCTGACCGGCGCCGGCCTGCTGATCGTGCTGCTCGGCTTCGCGCTCTGGTTCGCCGACCTGCGGCACGACATGCACGGGCTCCCCGGCGTGCTCTCCGGGGTCACCGCGGTGGTGCTGGTCGCCTTCGCCGGGGTGCGGGCCCGGGTCTACCGGGACGACACCGCCGCGCTCACCCTGGGCATCGGCGCACTGCCGCACGCGCTGATCGCCGGCACCGGGATCCTCGCGGTCGCGCACAGCTACGACGGGCCCGGCCGGCTGCAGTTCCTGGCCGGCTGCGCCACCGTGCTGGTGGTCTCGGTGCTGCTGGTCGGCCTGCTGCCCGAGAAGGACTCGGTCTTCGTGGCCGCCGCGGTGCTCTCGGCCGGCGGCACCCTGGCCACCTTCGCCGCGGTGCTGATGCCGGGGACCCCGGCCGACCACATCGCCGCGGTGGCCGGCGTGGCCGCCCTGGCCGCGGTCGGCTTCCTGCCCGCCCTGTCGGCCCGCTTCGCCCGCCTCCCGGTCGGCTTCAGCGCCCCCGGCCAGACCCGCACCCGGGCCAGCCGCGGCCTGGACGAGACCGAGCGGGCCGAGGCCGTGCAGTACGAGCGGATCGCCCACCAGGCCCGGCGCGGCCACGAGGTGCTGGTCGGCCTGGTCGGCGGCTGCGCCGCGGTGATCGTCGGCGCCTGCACCGTGCTCGGCTTCACCGACCGGATGTTCCCGCAGCTGCTGGCGCTGGCCCTGGGCATCTCCACGATGCTGCGGGCCCGGCTGTTCCGCTACACCGCGCAGGTCTTCAGCCTGACCGTCGCCGGCTTGCTCGGCCTGGCGCTGCTGATCCTGGGCCTGTCGCTGCACACCCCGCTGTCCATCCTGCGGGCCACCAGCACCACCGCGGTGGACCTGCGCACCATCTGGCTGGGCGGCTCGATCGCGTTGGGCGCCGCGCTGCTGGTGGCGATCGGGCTGGTGGTGCCGCGGCTGGGCGTGTCGCCGTTCTGGGGGCGCATCCTGGACCTGGTGGACAGCCTGCTGCTGATGTCGCTGGTGCCGCTGGCCCTCGCGGTGCTGGACATCTACTCGCTGGTCCGCGGCGCCACCAGCTGACCCGGGACGGGCCGGGGGCGCACCCGGCCCGCACCCGCGGCGGGCCCGCGGCGGTCCGCGCCCGGCCCCGGTCGGGCTCCCCGGCGCCCGGCTGGTACCCTGGGGCTTCCGAGTCAACAAATGATCCTGTGACGTAGACCAGGATCGCTCGGTCACCCATGAAGGAGTTGCAGTGGCTCTCGACGCCGCCGTCAAGAAGCAGATCTTCGCCGAGTACGGCACCAAGGAGGGTGACACCGGCTCCCCCGAGGTCCAGGTGGCCATGCTGTCCCGCCGGATCTCGGACCTGACCGAGCACCTCAAGTTCCACAAGCACGACCACCACAGCCGTCGTGGCCTGCTGATCCTGGTCGGTCAGCGCCGTCGTCTGCTGCAGTACCTGGCCAAGAAGGACATCGAGCGCTTCCGTACGCTCGTCGACCGCCTGGGCATCCGCCGCGGTGCCGCCGGCGGCGCCCGCTAAGACCGCCGCCCGGGGCGGCTCCCCACTGCGGGGAGCCGCCCCTCGCGCATACCGGCCCCCGGAACGCCGCAGGAGCGGCAGCGGGGGGCACCACGGACTCCGCACCGGAAACACCGTGGCCGCAGAATTTCCGGTCCGCCTCCCGAGGTGGCCGAGATTCGCACCGTAGGGTTGTGGGCATGTCGGGAGGTGGCGCCGCGCGGCGCTCCATCCGAGCAGCACGACCCCCCGCGGGCCGAAGGCTTCAAACGGAAGCCGCCCGCATCCAGGAGAGCGTCCAGACGCCCACCGCCGATCCGCCCGCCCGAGAGGCGCCGGTCCTCGGTAGTGGCCGCCGGGAGTCCCGCCGCACGAGCGGGAGCACCCGGAGGCTTCGATCGAAGACCGGCCCGGAGGCTGGGGCCGCATCCGGCAGGCAAGCGCGGGGGCGCTCTTCCGGAGACGTACGAAAGAGGAGATCTTCCAGGTGGAAGAGAACGTGTTCTACGCCGAGGCCGTGATCGACAACGGTTCCTTCGGCACCCGTACCATCCGCTTCGAGACCGGCCGGCTGGCCCGTCAGGCCGCCGGCTCCGCCGTGGCCTACCTGGACGACGACACCATGGTGCTGTCGGCCACCAGCGCCTCCAAGCAGCCGAAGGAGCACTTCGACTTCTTCCCGCTGACGGTCGACGTCGAGGAGCGGATGTACGCCGCGGGCCGGATCCCCGGCTCGTTCTTCCGTCGTGAGGGTCGCCCCTCCGAGGACGCCATCCTGACCTGCCGCCTGATCGACCGCCCGCTGCGCCCGTCCTTCGTCAAGGGCCTGCGCAACGAGGTCCAGGTCGTCGTCACCGTGATGGCGCTCAACCCCGACCACCTGTACGACGTGGTCGCGATCAACGCCGCCTCCGCCTCCACCCAGCTGGCCGGCCTGCCGTTCTCCGGCCCGATCGGCGGCGTCCGCGTCGCGCTGATCCGCGGCCAGTGGGTGGCCTTCCCGACCCACTCGGAGCTCGAGGACGCCGTCTTCGACATGGTGGTCGCCGGCCGCGTGCTGGCCGACGGCGACGTCGCGATCATGATGGTCGAGGCCGAGGCCACCGACAAGACCATCAAGCTGGTCGGCGAAGGCGCCGAGGCCCCCTCCGAGGAGGTCGTGGCCGGCGGTCTGGACGCCGCCAAGCCGTTCATCAAGGTGCTCTGCGAGGCGCAGGCCCGGCTGGCCGCCCAGGCCGCCAAGCCGACCGGTGAGTTCCCGCGCTTCCTGGACTACCAGGACGACGTGCTCGCCGCGCTGACCGCCGCGGTCAAGGACGAGCTGGCCAAGGCGCTGACCATCGCCGGCAAGCAGGAGCGCCAGAACGAGCTGGACCGCGTCAAGGCGGTTGCGGCCGAGAAGCTGCTGCCGGAGTTCGAGGGCCGCGAGAAGGAGATCAGCGCCGCCTACAACGCGCTGACCAAGAAGATCGTCCGCGAGCGCGTCATCAAGGACAAGGTCCGGATCGACGGCCGTGGCGTCACCGACATCCGCACCCTGGCCGCCGAGGTCGAGGCGATCCCGCGGGTGCACGGCTCGGCCCTGTTCGAGCGCGGCGAGACCCAGATCCTGGGTGTCACCACGCTGAACATGCTCCGGATGGAGCAGCAGCTGGACACGCTCTCCCCGGAGACGCGTCGCCGCTACATGCACAACTACAACTTCCCGCCGTACTCGGTCGGTGAGACCGGCCGCGTCGGTTCGCCGAAGCGCCGCGAGATCGGCCACGGTGCGCTGGCCGAGCGTGCGCTGCTCCCGGTGCTGCCGACCCGCGAGGAGTTCCCCTACGCGATCCGCCAGGTCTCCGAGGCGCTGGGCTCCAACGGCTCCACCTCGATGGGCTCGGTCTGCGCCTCCACCATGTCGCTGCTGAACGCCGGTGTGCCGCTGAAGGCCGCCGTCGCCGGCATCGCCATGGGCCTGATCTCGCAGGAGATCGACGGTCAGACGCACTACGTCGCGCTGACCGACATCCTGGGCGCCGAGGACGCGTACGGCGACATGGACTTCAAGGTCGCCGGTACCCGCAACTTCATCACCGCCCTGCAGCTGGACACCAAGCTCGACGGCATCCCGGCCTCGGTGCTGGCCGCCGCGCTGAAGCAGGCCAAGGACGCGCGTCTGCACATCCTGGACGTGATGAACGAGGCGATCGACGCGCCCGACGAGATGTCGCCGAACGCGCCGCGCATCATCACCATCAAGATCCCGGTGGACAAGATCGGTGAGGTCATCGGCCCCAAGGGCAAGATGATCAACCAGATCCAGGAGGACACCGGCGCGGACATCACCATCGAGGACGACGGCACCATCTACATCGGTGCGGTCGACGGTCCCTCGGCGGAGGCTGCCCGTACGACGATCAACCAGATCGCCAACCCGACCATGCCGGAGGTCGGCGAGCGCTACCTGGGCACCGTGGTGAAGACCACGACCTTTGGCGCGTTCGTGTCGCTGATGCCGGGCAAGGACGGTCTGCTGCACATCTCGCAGATCCGCAAGCTGGCCGGTGGCAAGCGGGTGGAGAACGTCGAGGACGTGCTCGGCGTCGGCGCCAAGGTGCAGGTCGAGATCGCCGAGATCGACCCGCGCGGCAAGCTCTCGCTGATCCCGGTCATCGAGGGCGAGGAGAGCGGCGAGGCCGCCGCCGAGTGATCGGTGCGCACTAGCTGACCCCGCGGCCCGTACGCCCTCGCGGCGTACGGGCCGCACCCTGTTGTTCCCGCGAGGCCGTGACCTCGCCGAGTTCCGTGAAAGAAGGACGGCCCGTGGCCCAGGCTTCGGCGGCCAAGCAGCGCCCCGGCACCACCCGCACCCTGCTCAGAGGCGTGGACGGCGCCGGCGTGGTGCGCCGCACCGTGCTCCCCGGCGGCCTGCGGGTCGTCACCGAGACCCTGCCGACGGTCCGTTCGGCCACCTTCGGCATCTGGGTCGGGGTCGGCTCCCGGGACGAGACGCCGGTGCTGAACGGTGCCACCCACTACCTGGAGCACCTGCTCTTCAAGGGCACCGCGCGGCGCAGCGCCCTGGAGATCTCGGCCGCGCTGGACGCGGTCGGCGGTGAGATGAACGCCTTCACCGCCAAGGAGAACACCTGCTACTACGCCCGGGTGCTGGACACCGACCTGCCGCTGGCCATCGACGTGGTCTGCGACATGCTCACCGGCTCGCTGATCCGGCCCGAGGACGTGGAGGCCGAGCGCGGCGTCATCCTCGAGGAGATGGCGATGGCCGAGGACGACCCGGGCGACGTGGTGCACGACCAGTTCGCCAAGGTGATCTACGGCGACGCCCCGCTCGGGCGGCCGATCCTGGGCACCCAGGAGACCGTCAAGGCGCTGACCCGCGAGCAGATCGCCGGCTTCTTCAAGCGCCGCTACAAGCCCGAGCAGCTGGTGGTCGCCGCGGCCGGCAACCTGGACCACCGCGCGGTGGTCCGCCAGGTCGAGAAGGCCTTCGCCCCGCTGCTGGCGAAGTCGGAGGCGCTGCCCGCCGAGCCCCGCCGCGGCGAGCGGACGCTGCGCACCGCCGGGCGCCTGTCGGTGCTCAACCGCCCCACCGAGCAGGCCCACCTGGTGCTCGGCGTGCCCGGGCTGCCCCGGCACGACGAGCGGCGCTGGGCGCTCGGCGTGCTGAACGCGGCGCTGGGCGGCGGGATGAGCTCGCGGCTCTTCCAGGAGGTGCGGGAGAAGCGCGGCCTGGCCTACTCGGTGTACTCCTACTCCTCCTCGTACGCGGACAGCGGTCTGTTCGGCATCTACGCCGGCTGCCAGCCGAAGCGGGTCGAGGAGGTGCTGCGGATCTGCCGCGACGAGCTGGACAAGGTGGTCGCCGAGGGCATCACCGAGGAGGAGCTCAGCCGGGCGATCGGTCAGATCTCCGGGTCCACCGTGCTCGGCATGGAGGACACCGGCTCGCTGATGAACCGGATCGGCAAGGCCGAGCTGGCCTACGGCCACCACCTCTCGGTGGACGACATGCTGGACAGGATCGCCGGTGTGACGCTGGAGGACGTCCACGCGGTGGCCCGGGACGTGCTGGGCGCGCACCGGCCCTCGCTGGCCCTGATCGGGCCGATCGCCGACAAGCGGGCCGCCAAGCTCGCCGACTTCCTGCTGTGAGCGGCACGGCGGGGTGATCGCAGCACGGTGATCGCCCTGCCGTGACCGTCCCGCCGCGACCGTCCCAGTCCCCAGCCTGAAAGGACCCACGATGACCCTGCGCGTCGCCGTCATCGGCGCCACCGGGCGGATCGGCTCCGAGGCCGTCAAGGCCGTCGAGGCCGCCGCCGACCTCGAACTGGTCGCCACCCTCTCCCGCGACTCCGAGCTGGAGACGCTGGTCGACTCCGGCGCCCAGGTGGCCGTCGAGCTGACCCACCCCGATGCGGTCATGCGCAACCTCGACTTCTGCCTCGGCCACGGCATCCACGTGGTCACCGGCACCACCGGCTGGGACGAGACCCGGCTGGCCCAGGTGGAGCAGTGGCTGGCCGCGGCGCCGGAGCTCGGCCTGCTGATCGCGCCGAACTTCTCCATCGGCGCGGTGCTCACCATGCAGTTCGCCCAGCAGGCGGCCAAGTACTTCGAGTCGGTCGAGGTGGTCGAGTTGCACCACAACCGCAAGGCCGACGCCCCCTCGGGCACCGCCACCCGGACCGCCCAGCTGATCGCCGCCGCCCGCGACGCGGCCGGCCTGCCCCGGCAGAGCGACCCGACCACGCACGGCCTGGACGGCGCGCGCGGCGCCGACGTCGACGGGGTCCCGGTGCACGCGGTGCGGATGCGCGGCCTGCTGGCGCACCAGGAGGTGCTCTTCGGCGACGCCGGCGAGACCCTGACGATCCGCCACGACTCGCTGCACCACAGCTGCTTCATGCCGGGCATCCTGCTCGGGGTGCGGCGCGTGGTGGACACCCCGGGGCTGACCTTCGGCCTCGAACACTTCCTGGACCTGTGAGACCGGTGACCCGACGACCGGTGAGACCGGTGACCCGACGACCGGTGACCCGACCCATGAGACCGAGGAGCGCGCGATGACCTCCCGCACCGGCTTCTTCATCCTGGCCGCCGTGCTGTTCCTGGTCGCCCTGGTCTGCATGGGCGAGGGCGTGCAGCTGATCGCCACCGGCAAGCCGTTCGGCATCGGCATCGGGATCTGCGCTTTCATCATCCCGGGGATCGGGATCTGGTTCCTGCGCCAGACCATCCGGTTCGGCCGCACCACCGAGGCGATGGCCCGCGAGCTGGAGGCCCAGGGCGGCCTGCCGGTGGACGAGCTGCGCCGCACCGCCGGCGGCCGGATCGACCGCGACTCGGCCGACGAGGTCTTCGCCAGGCGCCGGGCGGAGGCCGAGGCGGAGCCGGCCGACTGGCGGGTCTGGTTCCGCCTGGCCGTCGCCTACGCGGACGCGGGGGACACCCCGCGGGCCCGCAAGACCATGCACCACGCGATCAAGTTGAGGAGCAACCCGTGACCGACGAAGCAGCGGCCACCCCCACCTTCCGCAGCGACGTCACGGTCGAGCTGGTCCGCAGCGCGGCCGGTGACACCGACGTGCTCTGGGCGGCCCGGGTCTCGACCAAGGGCGAGCAGTCGCTGGAGGCGCTCCAGCAGGACCCGGCCAAGTCCGCGGGCCTGATCAACTTCCTGATGCGCGACCGGCACGGCACGCCTTTCGAGCACAACTCGATGACCTTCTTCATCAGCGCGCCGATCTTCGTCTTCCGCGAGTTCCACCGCCACCGCAGCGGCTGGTCCTACAACGAGGAGAGCGGGCGCTACCGCGAGCTGCAGCCGGTCTTCTACGTGCCGGGCGAGGACCGCAAGCTGGTCCAGCAGGGGCGGCCCGGCAAGTACGAGTTCGTCGAGGGCACCGCGGAGCAGCACAAGACGGTGACCTCGGCGATGGAGCGGGCCTACACCCAGGCGTACGCCGAGTACCAGGAGATGCTGGCCGCCGGGGTGGCCCGCGAGGTGGCCCGGGCGGTGCTGCCGGTGGGGCTCTTCTCCTCGATGTACGCCACCTGCAACGCCCGTTCCCTGATGCACTTCCTGTCGCTGCGCACCAAGGACGAGCGGGCCACGGTGCCGAGCTTCCCGCAGCGTGAGATCGAGATGGTGGGCGAGCGGATGGAGGCCCTGTGGGCCGAGCAGATGCCGCTCACCCATGCGGCCTTCAACGCGCACGGCCGGGTCGCGCCCTGACCTGGGTCGATAGGCATATGGGCGCATTGTCCCGGCATGTCTGGATTGCGGCGTTTTCGGCCGCTCCCTAGGCTCGGGACACGGATTCCGGTGCTGCTTGAACCCCCGAGCAGGTAGCACCGGAATCCTATGGTTTGTCCGCTTTCTTGCCGGCTGTCACGGTCCTGTGTTGTCCGAACCCTGGACCGGAGTCACGGCTTCCTCATCGGCTACGAGTATTTTTGGACCCATGGCTCCGATCTCCACCCCCCGTGCACCTTTCGGCCGGGTTCTCACCGCGATGGTGACCCCGTTCAGCGCCGATGGCGCCCTCGACCTCGACGGCGCCCAGCGCCTGGCCGCCCACCTGGTCGACTCCGGCAACGACGGTCTGGTCCTCAACGGCACCACGGGCGAATCGCCGACCACCAGTGACGCCGAGAAGGCGCAGCTGGTCCGGGCCGTGGTCGAGGCGGTCGGGGACCGGGCCCACGTGGTCGCGGGCGTCGGCACCAACGACACCGCGCACAGCATCGAGCTGGCCCGGCAGGCCGAGGCCGCCGGCGCGCACGGGCTGCTGGTCGTCACCCCGTACTACAGCAAGCCCCCGCAGGAGGGCCTCTACCGGCACAACGTCGCCGTCGCCGACGCCACCGGGCTGCCCGTGATGCTCTACGACATCCCCGGCCGCAGCGGCGTCGCGCTGAGCCACGAGACGCTGGTCCGGCTCGGCGAGCACCCGCGGATCGTCGCCAACAAGGACGCCAAGGGCGACCTCGGTGCCGCCTCCTGGGCGATCGCCCGCAGCGGGCTCGCCTGGTACTCCGGCGACGACATCCTCAACCTGCCGCTGCTGTCGGTCGGCGCCGTCGGCGTGGTCAGCGTGGTCGGCCACGTGGTCGCCGACCGGCTGCGCGCGCTGGTCGAGGCGCACGGCGCCGGTCGGGTCGCCGAGGCCACCGAGATCCACCAGAGCCTGCTGCCGGTCTTCACCGGCATGTTCCGCACCCAGGGCCTGATCCTCACCAAGGCCGCCCTGGCGCTGCAGGGCCGTGCCGCGGGCCCGGTCCGGCTGCCGCTGGTCGACGCCACGCCCGAGGAGATCGCCCGATTGAAGGAGGATCTCGCCGCCGGCGGGGTACACCTTTAGCAAACAGACGTGCGCGCCATCGGCTCGCCGGGCCCCGAAGCCGCTTCCGGGGTTCCGTCGCAGGGCCGAGCGACCGGCGCGAGGCACAGCAAGCCAGCCGCTCGGTGACGAGCGGACCGACCTGACAGGTACCTAGCGAAGTCGCGCGCCATGTGTCAGCGGGAGAACCCCGGGCATGTGGCGCGCGGCGCGAAGGAGAGTCTTTTGAGCCACCCTCATCCCGACCTCGGCGCGCCTCCGCCCCTCGCGCCGAACGCGATCCGGATCACCCCGCTCGGCGGCCTCGGGGAGATCGGGCGCAACATGACGCTGCTGGAGCACGCCGGCCGGCTGCTCATCATCGACTGCGGCGTGCTCTTCCCGGAGGACGAGCAGCCCGGTGTCGACCTGATCCTGCCGGACTTCTCCTCGATCCGGGACCGCCTCGACAAGATCGACGGCATCGTCCTGACCCACGGTCACGAGGACCACATCGGGGCCGTGCCCTACCTGCTCCGGGAGAACCCGGACATCCCGCTGATCGGCTCGAAGCTGACCCTGGCGCTGATCGAGGCCAAGCTCGCCGAGCACCGGATCCGGCCCTACGTGCTGGAGGTCGCCGAGGGCCAGCGCGAGCAGATCGGCCCCTTCGACTGCGAGTTCATCGCGGTCAACCACTCCATCCCGGACGCCCTCGCGGTCGCCGTGCGGACGCCCGCCGGCATGGTGGTGGCCACCGGTGACTTCAAGATGGACCAGCTCCCGCTGGACGGCCGGCTGACCGACCTGCCCGCCTTCGCCAAGCTGGCCGAGGAGGGCATGGACCTGCTGCTGGTGGACTCCACCAACGCCGAGGTCCCCGGCTTCATCCCGCACGAGCGGGACATCTCCGCCGCGCTGCGCAACGTCTTCGCCAACGCGGAGAAGCGCATCATCGTGGCCTCCTTCGCCAGCCACGTGCACCGGATCCAGCAGGTGCTGGACGCCGCGCACGAGTACAAGCGCAAGGTCGCCTTCGTCGGCCGCTCGATGGTCCGCAACATGGGCATCGCCCGTGACCTCGGCTACCTCAAGGTGCCCGGCAACCTGATCGTCGACGTCAAGCAGCTCGACGACCTGCCGGACAAGGAGGTCGTGCTGGTCTGCACCGGTTCGCAGGGCGAGCCGATGGCCGCGCTGTCCCGGATGGCCAACCGCGACCACCAGATCCGGATCGTCGAGGGCGACACCGTGATCCTGGCCTCCTCGCTGATCCCCGGCAACGAGACCGCGATCTACCGGGTGATCAACGGCCTGACCCGGTGGGGCGCCAACGTCGTGCACAAGGGCAATGCCAAGGTGCACGTCTCCGGCCACGCCTCGGCCGGCGAGCTGCTCTACTTCTTCAACATCTGCCGGCCGCGCAACCTGATGCCGGTCCACGGCGAGTGGCGCCACCTGCGTGCCTGCGCCGACCTGGGCATCAAGACCGGCGTGCCGAAGAACCGCACCGTGATCGCCGAGGACGGCGTGGTGGTCGACCTGGTCGACGGCGTGGCCCGGATCGTCGGCAAGGTGCAGGCCGGCTACGTGTACGTCGACGGCTCCTCGGTCGGCGACATCACCGAGTCGTCCCTCAAGGACCGCCGGATCCTCGGCGAGGAGGGCTTCATCTCGGTCTTCGTGGTGGTCGACTCCAGCAGCGGCAAGATCGTGAGCGGTCCGACCATCCAGGCCCGCGGCTCGGGCATCGACGACGGCGCGTTCAACCCGGTGGTGCAGAAGCTGGAGGAGGCGCTGCGCAAGTCCGCCGACAACGGCGTGCTGGAGGTGCGCCAGGTCCAGCAGCTGGTGCGCCGCACCATCGGCAAGTGGGTGGCGGACAACTACCGCCGCCGGCCGATGATCCTGCCGGTCGTGGTCGAGGTCTGAGTCCGGTCGCCGTGATTTGACGCGGGGCGGCCCGGTGCGTAATGTTCTCCGGGTTGCCCCGCAGGCCGCGCGGCTCCGCTTCGAATTCAGTTCGAGCGGGGAAAACGGGCCGAGAAACTCTGATAGAGTTCGGGAGCGCCGAAAGGCGAAAGCAAATCGGATGAAATCCTGAAAAGGCGAAAGCCCGGACGGACCGGCCGGAAACGGAACGG
>NZ_JBNQTI010000144.1:0-24715 GCF_050325825.1 Kitasatospora sp. LaBMicrA B282 | reverse complement strand
CGGGCGCGGTGACCCGGGGCAGCGAGAGCTGGGCCGCGCCCCCCGCGAGCAGCAGCAGCACCGCGCGCCGGGAGGGCCCGCCGCCGGTGGCGGGCCGTCCCGGTCCCTGGTCCGGTGGCGCGCTCAGACCCGCACCACCGCCGCGACCGGCATCGCCGAGACGTTCTCGTAGCGCACCCGGGCACCGGGGTAGGGGGCGTGGATCACGATCCCGCCGCCGACGTACATGCCCACGTGGTGCATGTCGTGGAAGAAGATCACCAAGTCTCCCGGTCTCGCCTCGTCCAGACTGACGCGCTGCCCCCCGAACGCCTGCGCCTGCGAGGTGCGCGGCAGGGTCACTCCCGCCTGCCGCCACGCCCAGTACATCAGACCCGAGCAGTCGAAGGTGCCGGGCCCGGTGGAACCGTAGACGTAGGGCGAGCCGAGCTTGCTCAGCGCGGCGGCCACCGCGGCGGCGGCCCGGTCGGAGGCCGGCGGCTGGCTGCCCAGGTCGACCCGGTCGGCGCCCCGGGTGGCGCGCTCGTGCGCCTCCTGGGCGTCCTGGGCGAGCAGCTGGGCGCGCTCGGCGCTGGAGAGGGTGTCCAGCAGCGTCTGGGCGCTCTTCAGCCGCTGCTGCACCTGCTGCTTGCTCTGGGCCAGCGTGGTCCGCACCGTCTCCAGTTCGGCCAGCTTGGCGGTCGCCTCGCTGCGCCGCTGGTCCAGCCGGCGCTGCTGCTCCACCACCTCGTGCAGCGAGGCCGCCTGCTCCCGCCCGACCTCGGCCAGGCTGCGCGCCTTGAGCAGGTAGCCGGCCGGGTCGGAGGAGAGCATCAGCTGCACCGTCGGGTCCATCCCGCCGGCCCGGTACTCGGCGGCCGCCACCGTGGCCAGGGTGGTGCGCATCTTGTTGAGGGCGTCCTGCCCCTGCGCCACCTGCGCCTGGAGGTTGCTCGCCTCGGACTGCAGCCGCTTGGCGTCCTCCTCCGCGGCGTTGGACTTCTCCGAGGCCTGCTCGGCCTCCCCGTAGAGCTGGTCGACCTGGGCCTTGACGTCGTTCTTGTCCGGCTTGGCCGGGGCACCCTGCGCACTGGCCGTCATCGCCAGCGCGGTGGTCGCGGCGGCGGTGACCGCCAGCACCCGGGCGAACCGGCGCGCGGTGCCCGGCGGGGGTGTGATCGCCATCACTGACGACTCCAATCGCCGTGAGGGCTCGGGCGAGCACCTCGGGGAAGCCTCGGGGACCGGGAGCCGCGGGAATCGCGAGGAGCACCGCAGGCGCTGAGGTCCGAGCGCAGACGTTAGCGAGTCGGAACGGATGAGTCCAAACCCCTGCCGATACGAATATTTGATCCCTAATCGGACATCCGACCGGGAATCGCACCGGTGGCGACAACGCGAACGGCCCGGCCTCCACGGGGGAGGCCGGGCCGTCGCCGGGCCGGTTCGACCGTCGCCGGTCGGGTCGGACGCCGGGTCAGACGTGGATGATGGCGGCGATCGGCATCGCGGTGGCCGAGACGAAGCTGACCACGGCACCGGTGTGCGGGGCGTGGATCGCCTGGCCGCCACCGGCGTACATGCCGATGTGGTGCATGTCCGAGAACCAGACGATCAGGTCGCCCGGCTGCGCCTTGGAGATGTCGGTGCCGATGTTGGTACCGGCGGTGGCCTGCTCCTGCGAGGTGCGCGGCAGCGAGACGCCGACCTGCGCGTAGGCCCACTGCATCAGGCCCGAGCAGTCGAAGGTACTCGGACCGGCGGCACCGTAGACGTAGGTGGCGCCCAGCTTGGTCTCGGCGGCGGCGAGCGCGGCCGCGCCGGCCGAGCTGCCGGTGACCGGCGGGGCCGGGGTGCTGGTGCTGGTGCTGCCACCACCGCCGCTGCTCGAACCGAGGTTGGTGCGGGAGGAGTCGCGCGAGGCGGCGGCCTGGGCGTTGGCCTGGGCGGTCGCCTTGGCCTGCGCGGCGGCGGCATCGGCGGCGGCCTTGGCCTGCGCGGCGGCCTGCGCCTCCTGCTGGGCTATCTGCTGGCGCTGCTGCTCGGTCAGCGAGTTGAGCAGGTTCTGCGCCTGAGTCAGCTTCGCCTGGACCTGCTCCTTGGCGGTCTTCAGCTGCTGGGTGGTGGCGTCCAGGTCGGCGAGCTTGTTCTGCGCGTCCGTCTTGGACTGGGCGAGCGTCGTCTCCTCGCTCTTCAGCTCCTTCAGCGTCTCCGCCTGGGTGCTGTTGAGCTGGTTGATCGAGCTGGCCTGGTTGAGGAAGTTGTCCGGGCTGGACGACAGCATCATCTGCACGGTGGGCGAGATGCCGTTGCTGGCGTACTGGTCGGCGGCCACCGAGGCGAGACCCGCCTGCAGGTTGGTCACCTGGTCCTGCTGCCGCGCCACCTGGTCCTGCAGGTCGGTCACCTGCTGCTGCAGCTGCTGCTGCTTGGCCTGGGCACCGTCGAACTGCTGGGTGGCCTGCTCCGCCTGGTTGTTCAGGTCGTCGACCTGGGCCTTGACCTGGTCGATGGTCGGCGCCGGGTCGGCGTGCGCGGCTCCCTGGGCGGAGAGCGCGACGGCGGTGGCGGCGGCCGCGGTCAGGATCGACGTGCGGGTACGGCCGACAGGCTTGGGACGACGATGGGACGCCACGGATCCTTCTTCCCTCGAACCGCCTACCGGGTGAGCTGACGGGTTCGGGCTGGAAGATGCCCTACGACGCCTCACCGGCCTGCCGGCCGACCTGGCGCCGATTCACCCCGGAGGAACGTGTGGTTCCCCGGCTCCGGTCCACGGCTCCCCCGCAGGGGCTCCCCGTCGGGCAGTCACCTGCCCGTGCCGCTTTCCGAACTCGGCGGTAACCCCCGCTGCCACCCGGGTCGGGTGATCGCCATCGCGTGGGTCCGGTTGCCGACCCTAGTAACTGATCTGTGATCCGTTCAAATCCTTGTCAGAAAAACCGGGAAACTTTGACTCTGCGTGCTATGGAGATCACCAACGTGTGATCACGAAGTACACGGACAAGTGACGCCGGCCACACCCTGGGGTGACACGGGTTCAGGAGCACGGGCAGCGCGGCGGGGCGACGGCGGGTCAGCCGTCGAACCGGCGCTCGGATCGGATCGGGACGAACCGGTCAGCCGCCGCTGCGGTCTGCCGCTGAGCGAGCTTGCGGGCGAAGCAGCAGGGCCGCGGCCCTCAAACGCGGCGGATGGTGAGGATCGGGCCGATCACCGAGGCCTGCATGATCCGCACCACGTCACCGGTGTGCGGGGCGTGCACCACGTTGCCGTTGCCGATGTACATCCCCACGTGGTGCGCGTCCTGGCCGTAGATGACCAGGTCACCGGGCTGGGCCTGGGCCAGGCTGGGCACCGCGGTGCCCACCGTGGCCTGCTCCTGCGAGGTGCGCGGCAGCGAGACGCCGGCCTGCTCGTAGGCCCACTGCATCAGGCCCGAGCAGTCGAAGGTGCTCGGACCGGTGGCGCCCCAGACGTAGTTGTCGCCGAGCCGGCTGAGGGCGGCCGTCACGGCCGCGCCGGCGTAGCCGGAGGCCGGCGGCAGGTTGGCCGTGGAGCCCAGGTCGGTCCGGTCGGCGCCGCGCGAGGCCCGGTCCTGGGCTGCCTGCTGGGCCGCCAACTGCGCCCGCTGCGAGGCGGTCAGCGAGTTCAGCAGCTTCTGCGCGGCCGAGAGCTTGTTCTGCACGTCGGTCTTGGCCTGGTTCAGCTGCTGGGTCGAGGCGTCCAGCTGGGCCAGGGTGTCGGCGGCTTCCTTCTTCTCCTGGTCGAGGTTGCGCTCCTCGGACTGCAGCGACTTGAGCACGTCGGCCTCGGTGCTGCTGGCCACCTGCATGCTGGCCGCCTGGTCCAGGTACTGGCCCGGGTTGGAGTTGAGCATCAGCTGGACCGACGGGTCGACCCCGCCGTTCTGGTACTGGTCCGCGGCCACGCCGGCCAGGCCGGTCTGCAGCTGGGTCACCTGGTCCTGGGTGCGGGCCACCTGGTCCTGCAACTGGGAGGCCTGCTGGCGCAGCTGGTCGCCGCGCTCCTTCGCGCCGTCGAACTGCTGGGTGGCCTGCTCCGCCTGGGTGTTCAGGTCGTCGATCTGCGCCTTGACCTGGTCGATCGAGGGCGCCGGATCGGCCCAGGCCCCGCTCTGCGCGGAGATCGCGACAGCAGTCGCAGCAGCGGCGGTCAGCACGGAGATCCGCGCGCGGCTCGGCTGCTTCGGACGGCGATGGGACGCCACGGACTGCTCCTTCTTCTGCCGGTCTCACCCGATCGGATGAGTGACCGGAAAAATAGGTTTGACGCCAGACCCTAGTGAACATCACTTCCCTGCGCCACTCCCTCGCCGCGACGAACCACCTGCGGCGTACGGGATTTCACCAGGTCTTCACCCGGTGAGGGCTGTTCAGCTGCGAGCCAGCCGGTTCAGCAGCAGCACCGAGGAGACCGGGCGCGCGCCGGCCTTGCGCACGCCGTCGGCCACCTCGCGGTCGGCCGAGACGACCACCACCGGGCGCCCCTGCGGCTCGGCCCGCACCAGCTGCCGGATCAGCTCGTCCGCGGTCTGGCCGGTCTTGCTGAACCGCACCCGCACCCCGCGCGGCGGTGCCATGATCACCGGCACGTCCAGGTCCTGGCCGTCGAAGACGCAGGTCACCTCGGCCTGGGTGCGCTGGGCGAGCATCGCCAGGCCGCCCAGCAGCCGCAGCCGCTGCTTCTCCAGCGGCAGCGTCGGGTAGCCGGTCTTGGTCACGTTGTAGCCGTCCACCACCAGGTGGACCTGCGGGATCGCCAGCAGCTGGTCGAGCAGGGCCGGGTCGTCCTCGGCCAGCCCCCGGCGGGCCACGTCGTGCGGCGAGGCCGCGCCCGGCACCACCGCGTCCACCAGGTCGGCCGGGTGCAGCTGGGTGACCGGCAGGGCCAGCTCGCGCTGCAGGCCCTGGGCGGACTGCAGCACGGTGTCCAGCAGCAGGCGCAGCCGCATGTCCTCCACACTGCGCCCCTCGCGCGCCGAGCGGCGCCCGGTCTCCAGTGCGGCCTCCAGCTCGGCCACCCGGTGCCGCAGCCGGCGGTTCTCGCTCTCCGCCGCGCCGCGCTCGGCGGTGGCGGCGGCCGCGGCGGCGCCCAGCTCGGCCTGCAGCTTGCGGGCCTCGGCCTGCGCCCGGCGGGTGTCGCTCTCCAGGCCGCGCAGCTTCTTGCGCAGCGCCTCCAGCTCGCGGCGGGTGCTCTCACCGTCGCTGCGCTGGCGGTCCAGATCGGCGCGGGCCGCGGCGCGGGTGGCGGTCAGCTCCTCCTGGAGCTTCTCCACCAGCCGGGCCGACTCGGCGGCGGCGTCCTCCACGTCGGCCCGCTCGGCCTGCTCGCCGACCTCGGCGACCAGCCGGGTCCAGCCCCGGCTGCGCAGCAGGTAGGCGGCGGCGGCCACGTCCATCGGCTCGGCCGCGCCCGGGACCTGGCCGGACTCCAGGGCCTTGACCAGGTCCGGCTGGCCCAGCCGCAGCCGGTCCGCTATCCGCAGCCGGAAGACCGGCTCGGACTCCAGCGCGGCGGCCAGTGCGGTGCCGGCGTACTTGGCCCGGCGGGCCGGGGTGAACTTGGCGTACGGGCGCAGCGAGGCGGGCAGTTCGGAGACCGGCAGACCGCCGAGCGCGTCGGCGGCCAGGCCCACCACGCGCCGGCGCACGCCCTCGGGCAGCGGGCGGTCCAGCCGCTCGGGCTCGGGCTGGTCGACGCCAGGCTCGGGCCGGTCGGCACCGGCGGCGGGCTGGTCAGCACCGGCACCGGCCGGGGTCGGCTCGACCGCCGGCTCGTCGGGCGAGACCGGCTCGACGCCCGGCTGCTCGCCCGCCGGCTGCCCGGTCGTGCCCGGCTGCGCCACGGCCGCGAGGTCGGCCGGCGCGGTCGGGTCCGCAGCGGGCTCCGGCCCCTGCGGCTCGGCGGCCTCCCTGGCTGCGTCCATCGCGTCCTCGGCTCCGATCCCGATCCGCGCCACTCCGCGCCGATCTGCCCTGTCTCTGTTGTCTGCCCGGTCCCGGGCCGCTCCGGCGCACGCCGGGGGCCGGGTCCCACCGCCCGGTGCAATTGTCGCGTGCGCGGCGAGAATTTTTCAGCTGCCCTGGCGGGCCGGCTCAGCCGGCGTCGGCCACCGGCTCGCCGGTCACCTGCTCCTCGGCGCCCGGCCGGGTCACCAGCTCGACCTGGTCGACCGCGTTGCACCAGCGGCAGCGGATCGACTCGAGGGTCTCGGTGAGCACCTCGGTCTCCTCCACCTTGGCCTCGCCGGCCAGGTCCAGGTGCAGGTACTCGACCACCCGGGAGGAACGGGTCACGTCGAACCGGGTCAGGTTCCCGCAGAGGGTGCAGCGCCAGCGAGTCTCGGGGGTGGGCGCGGGGACGGGCATCAGCGGGGTCCTCTCGGCTCGGGTCTGGTCCGGTCCGATGTGCCGGCCAGGCCTCCAGCCTAGGGCCTGACGCTGTGACGGCGGGCACCGGATACCGGTTCCCACCAGCACTCCCGTCCTCTCGAACGTCCGCTCGCCATCGAGCGGGCCGAGGCCGTGAAACCCGGCCTCACCCGCTCGCCGTACACGGCGGTGTCGCGGGCCTGGCGACGCGGAATGGATCCGCTCATGCCAGACCGGCGCGACGACGCGGTGACCCCGCTCGTCACCTACCTCCTGATCGCGCTCAACTGCCTGGTCTTCCTGGCCGGCCCGAGCGGCATCGCCCCGCACTACGGCGCGACCCCCGCCGCCCGCGCCTGCGCCGCCCAGCACTACCAGCAGCAGTGGGGCGCGGTGCCGGCGGAGCTGCTGGGCAACCGCCCGTTGACCCAGGTTCAGCTGGCCGGGCTCGCTCCCCCGGTGCGCGGCTGCCCGCTGCTCGCCACCCCGCACAAGGTGCCCGCGCTCTCCGCGCTCACCTCGCTCTTCGTGCACGGCGGCTGGCTGCACCTGCTGGGCAACATGCTCTTCCTCTTCGTCTTCGGCGCCGGGGTCGAGGAGCGGCTGGGCCGGGTGCGCTTCCTCCTCTTCTACCTGTGCGCCGGCGTACTGGCCGCCTACGGCTACGCGGCGGCCGGCGGCGGCACCGGTCCGGACGCGCTGCGCCCGCTGGTCGGCGCCTCGGGGGCGATCGCCGGGGTGCTCGGCGGCTACCTGCGGCTCTACCCGCGGGCCCGGGTGACCACCCTGGTCCCGTTCCTCTTCTTCCTGCCGCTGCGGCTGCCGGCCTGGCTGGTGCTCGGGCTCTGGTTCGCGCTGCAGTGGTGGTCGGTGCGCCAGGCCGGCAGCGGGGTCGCCTACCTGGCGCACGTGATCGGATTCAGCTTCGGCTTCCTGGCCCTGTGGGTGGCGGCCCGGCGGCCCGGCTACGCTGGCCCCACGACCTACCCGGGAGCCTCCACGTGATCACCGCCATCGTCCTCATCAAGACCAGCGTCGACCGGATCCCCGAGATCGCCGAGGCCATCGCCGCGATCGAGGGCGTCAGCGAGGTCTACTCGGTGACCGGTGGCTACGACCTGGTCGCCATGGTCCGGGTGCGCCGCCACGACGACCTGGCCGAGGTGATCCCCGGCCGCCTCAACAAGGTCCCCGGGGTCGCCCACACCGAGACCCAGATCGCCTTCCGCACCTACTCGCAGCACGACCTGGAGGCGGCCTTCGCGATCGGCCTGGAGGGCTGACCGACCCACCCGGACCGACCCCGACCCGCGACCCCGGCCGACCCGGACCCCGACCCCGGCCGACCCGCCCGGGCCCCGGGTCAGCGCCGGGTGTCGGCGACGCAGCGCCCGCCCTCGTTGCGGTAGTTCCAGCGCGCGCCGTCGGTCACCAGCTCGCGCACCGCGGCCAGGAACCGGTCGACGTGCTCCTCCGGCGTCCCGGCGCCGAAGCTGACCCGGATCGCGTTCAGGCTCCGCTCCCCCGGCAGCGACGGCTCCGGCGCCCCGCACTCGGACGGTGCCGCCTCCTCGCCGCCCAGCAGCGTCCGCACCAGCGGGTGCGCGCAGAACAGCCCGTCCCGCACCCCGATCCCGTACTCCGCCGAGAGCGCCGCGGAGAAGTGCGAGCTGTTCCAGCCCTGCACCACGAAGGAGAGCACCCCGACCCGGACGGTCGCCGGCCCGAACAGGTTGAGCACCCGCACCTCGGGGATCGCGGCCAGCCCCGCCGTGAGCCGCTCGATCAGCGCCTGCTCGCGCGCTTGCAGCTCCTCGAAGCCGGCCTCGCTCAGCGCCCGGCAGGCGGCGGCGATCGCGTAGGCGCCGATCACGTTGGGCGAACCCGCCTCGTGCCGGGCCGGCCCCTGGTGCCACTCGACGGCCACCGAGCCGTCCGCCTGCCGGGCCACGGTGCGCGAGGCGCCGCCGCCGGCCAGGTAGGGCTCGGCGGCGTCCAGCCAGTCGGCCCGCCCGGCCAGCACCCCGGCGCCGAACGGCGCGTAGAGCTTGTGGCCGGAGAAGGCGACCCAGTCCACGTCCAGCTCGCGGACCGAGACCCGGTGGTGCGGCGCCAGCTGCGCGGCGTCCAGCACGACGCGGGCGCCGTGCCGGTGCGCGACCTCGGTCAGCTCGGCCACCGGCCACAGCTCGCCGGTCACGTTGGAGGCGCCGGTGACGCAGAGCAGCCGCGGGCCCTCGGGGTGGCGGGTCAGCGCCTCGTCCAGCGCGGCCACCGCCGCCTGCGGCGAGCGCGGTGCCCGCAGGTACTCGACCGGCAGGCCGGCCTGGGCCCAGGGCAGCAGCGAGGCGTGGTGCTCGGTCTCGAAGGCGAAGACCCGGGTGCCCGCCGGCAGCGCGCCGGCCAGCAGGTTGAGCGAGTCGGTGGTGGCCCGGGTGAAGACCACCTGGTCGCCCTCGCGCAGGTCGAGGAAGTCGGCCACCGTGCGGCGGCTCTGCTCGAACAGGTCGGTGGAGAGCTGGGAGAGGTAGCCGGCCCCGCGGTGCACGCTGCCGTAGTAGGGGGCGTAGGCGGCCACCTCGTCCCAGACCCGCTGCAGCGCCGGGGCGCTGGCGGCGTAGTCCAGCGCGGCGTAGCGGACCTTCTCGCCGGAGACCAGCGGGACCTCGACGTCGGTGCCGAGGACCGCGAGGGGGGCGGCGAGGGCAGCACAGGGGGCGGTGGCGCTGGCAGTGGCGTTGATGGCGACGGACATGACAACGCACTCCTTCGGAGTCAAGGACCCCGGGAGTACGAGTGTGCCGGCGGTCCGCGCTTGCCGGACGGACCTGTCGCCGCCTGGCCTGGTCTTCACCCAGGGCACCCCGCCACGGACGGAGGGTTGCCGGACAGCAAGCTGGGGCTTGTCGCGCTGTCACTCATGACCTGGCGCAGACTGTAGATCAGCACCCGAACTACGGTCAAACCACCGTCCGCCATCCGGACGAACGACTCGCGGACCGACCGCTGTCGACCGCTACCCTCCCAGCCGGCACTCGAGTTGACGTCGAGTCAGCGTGCGGTCGCCGCCGCCCAGCGCTTGAGGATCTGCTGAGCCGCGCCGGAGTCGATCGCGGCGGCGGTGCGGCGCATCGCGGCGGCCAGCTGCTCGACCAGCGGCGCCCCGGTGAGGTCCAGCGCGACCAGTGCCGCGGCGGAGTTCAGCACCACCGCGTCCCGCACCGGCCCGCGCTCGCCGGCCAGGATCCGCCGGGCCACGTCCGCGTTGTGCTCGGGGTCCCCGCCGCGCAGGGCCTCGATGCCGACCAGCTCGATGCCGAGCTCGCGCGGGTCGAGCACGGTCTCGGTCACCCGCCCGCCGCTCACCACCCAGACCCGCGAGGTGGTGCAGACCGTCAACTCGTCCAGGCCGTCGTCACCCCGGAAGACCAGCGCGGTGGAGCCCCGCTCGGCCAGCACCCCGGCGATCAGCGCGGCCAGCCGCGCGTCGAAGCAGCCCACCGCGTGGGCGGTGACGTGGGCCGGGTTGGTCAGCGGCCCCAGGATGTTGAAGGCGGTCGGCACCGCGAGGTCGCGCCGGGCCTGTGCGGCGTGCCGCATCGCGGGGTGGAACTTGGCGGCGAAGCAGAAGGTCAGGCCGACCTCCTCGGCCACCTCGGCGACCTGCCGGGCGCCGAGGTCCAGCCGGATCCCGAGCCGCTCCAGGACGTCGGAGGAGCCGCTGGCCGAGGAGGCCGAGCGGTTGCCGTGCTTGACCACCTTGGCACCGGCCGCCGCCGCGACGATCGCCGACATGGTGGAGATGTTGACCGTCTTGGCCCGGTCGCCGCCGGTGCCGACGATGTCCACCGCGGGGCCGGGGATGTGCAGGGGGGTGGCGTGCGCGTACATCGCCTCGACCAGCCCGGCGATCTCCGCCACCGTCTCGCCCTTGGCCCGCAGCGCCACCATGAAGCCGGCCACCTGGGCCGGGCTGGCCTCGCCGGTCATGATCCGGTCCATCGCCCAGGCGGTGTCCGCCCGGTCGAGGTCGCGCCGCTCCAGCAGCTCGCTCAGCAGGTCCGGCCAGGTGCGGACCACCTGCGCGGGGTCCGGACCGCCGTTCGCAGGGTTCACATTCACCATGGCCGACTCTCTCTCCCGTCGGCATCCGCTCCCGGGTGCCGGCTCCGTACTAAGGGGTCCAGCCAGCCTAGCGAGCGGGGCGGGGCCACCGCGGGTTCCGCGGCGGCCCTTCTCTCCTGGTGAGACGCCCGCCCGCCACCGGACGGACGGGCGTCCGGGATCAGCGCGCCAGACTGCGCGCTTCGAGCCGGCCCTTCAGCAGGGTGGCCACCGCGCCGGCCAGCGCGACCGGGTCCACCGGCTGCGAGATCGCGGCGTCGGCCCGGCTCCAGGCGGCCAGCCAGCTGTCCTGCGGGCGGCCGATCAGCACCAGCACCGGCGGGCAGCCGTAGATCTCGTCCTTCACCTGGCGGGCCAGGCCGAGCCCGCCGGCGGGCACCGCCTCGCCGTCGAAGACGCAGAGGTCGATCCCGCCCTTCTCCAGCGCCCGGAGCACGGCGGGCACCGTGGCGCACTCCCGGTACTCGACCTCCGGGAGGTCGGCGGCCGGACGGCTGCCGAGCGCCGAGGTGACCTGCGCCCGGGTGTTGCGGTCATCGCTGTAGACGAGAACGGTGAGCGTCTCGTCACTCATGTGCGTCGCCATCGACCTGCTCCCATGTGATCCAGACCACGTCCAGCACCTCCGGATGCTACTCCCGATCTCCGCGGCCGGAGGGCGACTGGCACGATCACGTCCGGATCCGGCGCCGACCGGCGTCACCCGCACGGCGGAACCCGGGTCACCCCGGCGGTACAGTCCACCCGGACGGCGCAGAGCGCTACCCCGCCCGCGCCCCGCCCCCCGTCAGGGCGCGCCGGGCGAACGGGTGGTCACCCCGGACGCGCCGTCAGAAAAGTCCCACCGGCACCGCCAATGCCCTCGTCAGGCCACGAGCACCGGGTACGCACGGCCCGCCGCGCAGCCATCCGGGCATACCGCACGCACCGGACACTCCGAGGGAGACCCCCCGGCGTGAAGACGGAATAAGGGACCGACATAATGTCGGTCGTGGCGACAGCAACAGCAGTAGAAACCGGGCACGCACATGGATCGGTCAACCGACCGAACATGACCAGCGTCGGAACCATCGTCTGGCTGAGTTCCGAGCTGATGTTCTTCGCGGCCCTCTTCGCGATGTACTTCACGGCGCGTTCCGTGAAGGGGCCAGGCTTCTGGGCCGAGAAGGCGCATGCCCTCAACGTCCCTTTCTCCTCCGTGAACACCACGATCCTGGTGCTCTCCTCGCTCACCTGCCAGCTCGGCGTCTTCGCCGCCGAGCGCGGTGACGTCAAGAAGCTCCGCACGTGGTTCTCGATCACCTTCGTGATGGGCGCGATCTTCATCGGCGGTCAGATCTACGAGTACACCAACCTGGTGAAGCACGACGGCATCTCGCTGTCGTCCGACCCGTACGGTTCGGTGTTCTACCTGACCACCGGGTTCCACGGGCTCCACGTGACGGGCGGTCTGATCGCCTTCCTGCTGGTGCTGGGGCGTACCTACGCCGCCAAGCGGTTCACGCATGAGCAGGCCACCGCGGCGATCGTCGTGTCGTACTACTGGCACTTCGTCGACGTGGTCTGGATCGGCCTCTTCGCGACCATCTACCTGATCAAGTAACCGATCAGGTCGCTGGCCGCCGGCCGGACCCGCGCCCTCACCGGCTCCGGGTCCTTTGCCCGTGCCCACCGCCAAGGCGGGTGCCCCCACGGCACCTGGCCTCCACCAGCCGACCAGATCCTGATCCTGACACCGGGGTTATTCCGTGAAAAAGCTCTCCGCACGACGGCGCCACCCGCTGGCGGCGCTGGTCGTCCTACTCTTCGCCCTCGCGGCCACTGGGGGGCTGTGGGAGGTCTTCGCACCAGCCGACGCCGCCAAGGCCGACAGCTCGGCGCAGTCGCTCCAGATCGATGAGGGCAAGCGCCTCTTCGCCGTCGGCTGCTCCTCCTGCCACGGCCTGAACGGTGAGGGAAGCAGCACCGGCCCGAGCCTGGTGGGCGTGGGTTCCGCCGCGGTCGACTTCCAGGTCGGCACCGGTCGGATGCCCGCCCAGCAGCCGGGCGCGCAGATCCCGAAGAAGAAGAACATCTACAGCCAGGACGACATCGACGCGATGGCCGCCTTCGTCGCCTCGCTGGGCCCCGGCCCGGCGACGCCGACCAAGGACCAGTACACGTCGACCGAGACCGACGCCATCTCCAAGGGTGGCGAGCTGTTCCGCACCAACTGCTCGCAGTGCCACAACTTCGCCGGTGCCGGTGGCGCCCTGACGCAGGGCAAGTTCGCGCCCTCGTTGGAGAACGTCGACCCGAAGCACATCTACGAGGCCATGCAGACCGGCCCGCAGAACATGCCCTCCTTCCCGGACAGCACCATGCCGGAGAAGCAGAAGCAGGAGATCGTGGCGTTCGTGCGCTACCAGGCGAACGAGGCCCCCAACCCCGGTGGTCTCTCGCTCGGCAGCCTCGGTCCGGTGACCGAGGGTCTGTTCGGTTGGATCTTCGGCCTCGGCGCCATCATCTGCATCGCGATCTGGGTCGCCGCTCACACCTCCAAGGCCAAGAAGTCATGAGCCACGACATGTCTGACGACAAGCTGCCGGCGGAACACGCCGAAGGGCACGGCGAGGCTGCCGTAGCCGACAACCCGTTCGCGGACCCGGGCCTGCCGGCCCACGAGCCGCGGCGCACCGACGTCGACGAGCGCGCCGAGAAGCGCGCCGAGCGCCAGGTGTCGCTGCTCTTCGTGGTGTCGATGCTGGCCACGATCGGCTTCATCGCCAGCTACGTGGCGATCGACCCGGACCGGATCGTCTACGTCTTCCCGCTCGGGCACATCAACGCGCTGAACTTCGCCCTGGGCCTGACCCTGGGCGTGGCGCTCTTCTGCATCGGCGCGGGCGCGGTCCACTGGGCCCGCACCCTGATGTCGGACGTCGAGCTCCCCTCGGAGCGACACCCGATCGAGGCCGACGAGGAGACCCGCCGCGAGATCCTCGAGCAGTGGGACACCGGCGCCAAGGAGTCCGGCTTCGGCCGCCGCAAGCTGATCCGCAACACCATGATCGGCTCGATGGCCATGGTCCCGCTGGCCGGCGTGGTGCTGCTGCGCGACCTCGGCCCGCTGCCGGAGAAGAAGCTCGAGAGCACCGGCTGGTCGGAGGCCACCGCGGCCGCCCCGATCAAGCTGATCGACATGAACACCAACGAGCCGATGATGGCCTCGGACATCCAGGTCGGTTCGCTCACCTTCGCCAAGCCGGGGCCCTCGGCCTCGCGCCCGAACGGTCTGCAGGAGTCCGACGAGGACTTCCAGCAGGCGATCGCGAAGGACGCGCTGATGCTCATCCGCATCCAGCCGGAGGACATCAAGGACGCCAAGTCGCGTGACCTCGGCTTCGAGGGCGTGCTGGTCTTCTCGAAGATCTGCACCCACGTCGGCTGCCCGATCTCGCTGTACGAGCAGCAGACCCACCACGCGCTCTGCCCCTGCCACCAGTCGACCTTCGATCTGTCGGACGGCGCCCGCGTCATCTTCGGCCCGGCCGGTCACCCGCTGCCGCAGCTGAAGATCACCACTGATTCCCTTGGCTACCTGGTCGCCACCGGGGACTTCAGCCACCCCGTCGGTCCGAGCTACTGGGAGCGCAGCGAATGAGTTCCGTGTCCACCAGCGGGAAGAAGGCCATCGGCACCCGCGCCAAGCCCGCCACCAAGGGCGAGGCGACCGCCGACTGGATCGACGGCCGGCTCGGGCTCTACTCCCTGGCCAAGTCCAACCTGCGGAAGATCTTCCCGGACCACTGGTCCTTCATGCTGGGCGAGATCTGCCTCTACACCTTCATCATCATCATCCTGACCGGTGTCTACCTCACCCTGTTCTTCAAGCCGAGCATGGGCGAGGTCATCTACAACGGCTCGTACGCGCCGTTGGACGGCATCAAGGTCTCCGAGGCCTACCAGTCGACGCTGAACATCAGCTTCGAGGTGCGCGGCGGTCTGCTGATCCGCCAGATCCACCACTGGGCCGCGATCGTGTTCGTCGCCGCGATGTTCGTGCACATGATGCGCGTCTTCTTCACCGGCGCGTTCCGCAAGCCCCGTGAGATCAACTGGCTGTTCGGCTTCTCGCTGCTCTTCCTGGGCTTCTTCGACGGGTTCCTCGGCTACTCGCTCCCGGACGACCTGCTCTCCGGTACCGGTATCCGGTTCATGGAGGGCGCCATCCTCGGCGTCCCGCTGGTCGGCACCTACCTCTCCTTCTTCATCTTCGGCGGAGAGTTCCCGGGCACCGACATCGTGCCGCGCTTCTTCACGATCCACGTGCTGCTGATCCCGGGCATCATGCTCGGCCTGCTGGTGGCGCACCTGATCCTGGTCGTCTACCACAAGCACACCCAGTGGGCCGGCCCGGGCAAGACCGAGAAGAACGTGGTCGGCATGCCGTTCATGCCGGTCTACATGGCCAAGGCCGGTGGCTTCTTCTTCCTGGTCTTCGGCATCATCGCGGCGATGTCCGCGATCGCCTCGGTCAACCCGATCTGGGCCTACGGCCCGTACCGGCCGGACCAGGTCTCCACCGACGCGCAGCCCGACTGGTACATGGGCTTCGCCGAGGGTCTGATCCGCGTCATGCCGGGCTGGGAGATCCGGGCCTGGGGCCACACCCTGAACATGGGCATCTTCGTCCCGCTGGTGCTCTTCCCGCTGGTGCTCTTCGCGATCGCGCTGTACCCGTTCATCGAGAACTGGATCACCGGCGACAAGCGCGAGCACCACATCCTGGACCGTCCGCGCAACGCCCCGGTGCGTACCGCGATCGGCGCCGCCTGGATCAGCCTCTACCTGGTGCTGCTCTCCGGCGGTGGCAACGACCTGATCGCCACGCACTTCCACCTCTCGCTGAACGACATCACCTACTTCGTGCGGGCCGGTTCGTTCATCGTCCCGGTGATCGTCTTCTTCGTCACCAAGCGCTGGTGCCTCGGCCTGCAGCGCCGTGACAAGGAGAAGGTGCTGCACGGCCGCGAGACCGGCGTCATCAAGCGCCTGCCGCACGGCGAGTTCGTCGAGGTGCACGCGCAGCTCCCGCAGGAGCAGCTCTACACGCTCACCGCGCACGAGCAGATGGAGCCGGTGGAGCTGCCGGCCGAGGTCGACGAGAACGGTGTCGCCCGCAAGGTCGGCGTCATGACCAAGACCCGGGCCAAGCTCTCCGAGGGCTACTTCGGCGAGGGCAACCAGATCCCCAAGCCGACCCCCGAGGAGCACAAGGAGATCACCAGCGGCCACGGCCACCACTGATCCCCGCTCCTGACGCACGTCAGCCACCTGAGGGCCCCGCCCGGCACACGCCGGGCGGGGCCCTTGGCGTCGGCCCCCTGGCAGTGCCCCGCGGGCCGGACCCCGGCGGCATGTGCGGCGGGCACGTGTCCGGCGGGCACAATAGGTGACACCCCGTCAGCCTCGCGTCCCCAGAGGAGACCCGCCCAGTGCAGGTGAGCATCGACCACGCCGCCGCCACTCCCCCGTACGAGCAGTTGCGTGCGCAGATCGCCGAGCAGGCCCGCAGCGGCGTGCTGCCGGCCGGCCTGAGGCTGCCCACCGTGCGGGCCCTGGCCGAACAGCTGGGCCTGGCCGCCAACACGGTGGCCCGGGCCTACCGGGAGCTGGAGGCGGACGGCGTGGTGGAGACGCACGGGCGGCGCGGCACCCTGGTGGCCGCCACCGGGGACACCGCGCACCGCCTGGCGGCCGGTGCGGCCGGCGAGTACGCGGCCCGGGCCCGCCGCCTGGGCGTGACGCGCGACGAGGCCCTGGCGGCCGTGAGCGGCGCGCTGGACCTCGTCTACGGGGAAGGGCCGGAGCGGGAGGGCTGACCGCCCGCCCGGGCCGCTCCGGCGCTGCCTGGGCGGCCGGGCGGCCCGGCTCCGGGGCCGTCGTCGGCTCAGACCTCCGGGTGCAGGGTGGCGGCGGCCTGCGGGAGCTGGGCCGGGCCCTGGGTGCTCACCGGCTTGCCCAGCGCGCTGCCCTTGACCCAGTCGTTCCAGTCCACGTTCCAGTCGCCGAAGCCGTTGCCGAACGGCTCCATCTCGTGGCCGTGGCTGTTCACCACCTGCACCAGGTCGCCGACCCGGGTGTGCTCGTAGAACCACTCGGCGTTGTCGGTGCTCATCCCGGTGCAGCCGTGGCTGACGTTCTCCACCCCCTGGGAGGCCACCGACCAGGGCGCGGCGTGCACGTACTCGCCGCTCCAGGTCACCCGGGTCGCCCACTCGACCTTGAGGTCGTAGGACTCGCTGCTGCCCTTGGCGATGCCGATGGTCTCGCTGCTCATCTGGACCACCCGCTCCTGGCCGAGCACCACCTTGATGCCGTTGCGGGTGTCGAAGCCGGGCTTGCCGGTGGTCACCGGGAAGCTCGCGACCACCTCGCCGTTGCGCTTGTAGGTCATCTCGTCGCTGGCCGCGTCCACGATCGCCTCGATCCGGTCGCCGGTCTTGAACGAGAGGTTCGCCGGGGCCCCGCCGAACAGGCCGCCGTCGATCCGCCTGCCCTCGGCGTCGTAGCCCAGCCGCACGGTGGCGTTCGCCGGCCAGTAGTCCTTCGGGCGGAAGTGCAGCTCCTTGCCGTCCACCCAGTACCAGGCGCCGGTCACCGCGGGCTCGGAGACCACGGTCAGCGCGCTCTCCACCCGCTGCCGGGCGGCCGGGTCCTTGACCTCGGTGCTGAGCTTCACGGTGAGCGGCTCGCCGACCCCGTAGGTCCCCTGGCCGAGGTTCGGCCCGAGCTCCGCGGTGAGCAGCTGGTCGGCCGCCTTGGTGCTGACCGTCAGGGTGGCCTCGCCCCGGCCGCCGTGGCCGTTCGAGGCGGCGATCCGGGCGGTGTAGCTGGTCCCCGGCAGCAGCGTGCCGGTGCTCTGCCAGCTGCCCCCGTCGGCGGTCAGGGCGCCCGCCACCTGCCGCCCGTCGGGCCCGGTGAGGGTCACGTCGGTGACCGCGTCCCCGGCGTCCGCGGTGACCGTGAAGGGCTTGGTGGAGTCGGCGTCCGCCACCGGCGAGGTGTGCATCAGGTGGGCCGCGTCCACCACCTTGGGCGGGCGGGGGCCGCCGGTGGCCGCGCCGTCCGAGCAGGCCGCCAGTGGGCCGATCACCAGCGGGGTCAGGACCAGCCAGACGGACGCCCGTCGGCTGGTCCCGCTCTTCCGTCCCCCTGTCGCACGTCTGCCGGCCACCGGAGCCTCCTGAGGTTCGGATGATGCATCAGATGGTAGGAACATCACCGCATCTGCCGGGCCGCGCCGCACCCCGCTGCGCCCGGGCGGGTGAAGGTCGTTCCCGGGAACGGCGGTGGCAACCCCCCGGAAAACGCCGACGGCGGGCCCCCTCCGCAGAGGGGACCCGCCGTGGCACGGGAGTGCCGGAGCCCTACTGGGTCCGGTTCTCGCCGCGGTAGAACTCGAAGACCCAGCCGAACAGGCCGATCAGGATGATCGGGAGGGCCCAGAACATCAGCCACCAGCCGAAGATGACCGCGCAGAACGCCAGCGCGCCACCGATCGCCAGGGAAAGCGGCTGCCAGCTGTGCGGGGCGAAGAAGCCCAGCTCACCGGCGTCGTCGGCGACCTCGGCCTCGGGGTTGTCACCCGCGCCCAGGTCCACCCGGCGGGCCGTGAAGCCCAGGTAGAAGGCGATGAAGGCACACAGGCCGAAGGCCAGGAAGAGCGCCGTGGTGCCGGCGGCCTCGGTGCCGTGCGAGCTGTGCGTGGTCCACAGTCCGTAGACCACGGCCATGATCAGCACGAAGACGGCGAGGCCGGCGAAGATCTTGCCCTGCTCCTTCATCGGGCGTCACCCTCCGTCTTGCCCTTGCCCAGCTGCGGCTTGTCGTACTCGGCCGGCACGACGCCCTCCAGGTGCTTGGCCAGGTGGCCGTGCAGCTCCAGGTAGTCCAGCGCCGCGATGTCCGGGTGGTGCAGGTCGAACGCCGGGGATTCCGAACGGATCCGGGGCAGGGTGAGGAAGTTGTGCCGCGGCGGCGGGCAGGAGGTCGCCCACTCCAGCGAGCGGCCGTAACCCCACGGGTCGTCGACCTCGACCTTCTCACCGTACTTGGCGGTCTTCCAGACGTTGTAGAGGAACGGCAGGATCGACATGCCCAGCAGGAACGAACCGATCGAGGAGACCGTGTTCAGGGTGGTGAAGCCGTCCGAGGGCAGGTACGAGGCGTAGCGACGGGGCATGCCCTCGGCGCCGAGCCAGTGCTGCACCAGGAAGGTGGTGTGGAAGCCGATGAACAGCGTCCAGAAGGTGATCTTGCCGAGGCGCTCGTCCAGCATCTTGCCGGTCATCTTCGGCCACCAGAAGTGGAAACCGGCGAACATCGCGAAGACGACGGTGCCGAAGACCACGTAGTGGAAGTGGGCGACGACGAAGTACGAGTCCGAGACGTGGAAGTCGATCGGCGGGGAGGCCAGCAGCACACCGGTCAGACCACCGAAGAGGAAGGTGACCAGGAAGCCGACGGTCCAGAGCATCGGGGTCTCGAAGCTCAGCGAGCCCTTCCACATGGTGCCGACCCAGTTGAAGAACTTCACACCGGTCGGGACCGCGATCAGGAAGGTCATGAAGGAGAAGAACGGCAGCAGCACCTGGCCGGTGACGTACATGTGGTGCGCCCACACCGTCACGGAGAGGCCGGCGATGCCGATGGTGGCCGCGATCAGACCCGAGTAGCCGAACATCGGCTTGCGGGAGAAGACCGGGATGATCTCCGAGATGATGCCGAAGAACGGCAGCGCGATGATGTAGACCTCGGGGTGACCGAAGAACCAGAACAGGTGTTGCCACAACAGGGCGCCACCGTTGGCCGGATCGAAGATGTGTGCCCCGAATTTGCGGTCCACCTCCAGCGCGAAGAGCGCGGCGGCGAGGACCGGGAAGGCCAGCAGGACCAGCACCGAGGTGAGCAGCACGTTCCAGACGAAGATCGACATCCGGAACATCGTCATGCCGGGCGCGCGCATGCAGATCACGGTGGTGATGAAGTTCACCGCGCCGAGGATGGTGCCGAAGCCGGAGAAGGCCAGACCCATGATCCACATGTCGGCGCCGATGCTGGGCGAACGGACCGCGTCCGACAGCGGCGAGTAGGCGAACCAACCGAAGTCGGCCGCACCCTGCGGGGTGAGGAAGCCGCCGACCGCGATGGTCGAGCCGAACAGGTAGAGCCAGTAGGCGAACATGTTCAGTCGCGGGAAGGCGACGTCGGGCGCGCCGATCTGGAGCGGCATGATCCAGTTGGTGAAACCGGCGAACAGCGGCGTCGCGAACATCAGCAGCATGATCGTGCCGTGCATCGTGAACGCCTGGTTGAACTGCTCGTTCGACAGGATCTTGCCGTCGGGCTGGGCCAGCTGGGCGCGCATGACGAGCGCCAGGATGCCACCGATCAGGAAGAACGCGAACGACGTACCCAGGTACAGCGTGCCGATCGTCTTGTGGTCGGTGGTGGTCAGCCACTTGATGATGGTGGCACCGGGCTTGCGCTCACGCGGAGCCGCAGCGGCCTTGGCGGCGCCCCCAGGTGCCCCGCCGGCCGCGGCGGGCTCGTTGAGGATCGTCACTTCGATTCACTTCCCATGCTCGTGATGCCCGAAGGCACCGCGCCGCTCTGGCCCTCGGCACGCAGCTGCTGCAGGTGGTTGATGTAGTCGTCGTGCGAGACGACCTTCACCTTGAAGAGCATCCGGGAGTGGTCCACGCCACAGAGTTCCGCGCACTTGCCGTCGTACTCGCCGATCACCGTGGGGGTGACCTCGAACTTGTTGACCACGCCCGGCACGACGTCCATCTTCATCATGAAGTTGACGGGCCAGAAGTCGTGGATCACGTCACGGGAGGTCAGCCGGAACTGGACCGTCTCGTTGACGGGGAGCCAGAGCGTGGGGATCTGGTTCGGCGTGCCCACGTCGTAGGCGGCGAGCTGGTTGCTCGGGTCCGGGGTCTCGGTGTTCTCGTAGTTGAACGCCCAGCTCCACTGGAAGCCGACCACGTTGACGTAGTGCTGCGGCTTGGCGGAGACCGAGGTCAGCTTCGCCTCGTCACGGGCGACGAAGTAGAAGAGGACCGACACGATGACGATGGGGACCGCGGTGTAGAGCGCCTCGATGGGCACGTTGTACCGGGTCTGCGGAGGGATCTGGATGCCGGTGCGGCTGCGCCGGTGGAAGATCACGCTCCAGATGATCAGACCCCACATCAGTACGCCGACCACCAGCGCCGCGATCCAGGATCCCTGCCACATCTGCAGGACGAGGTGACCGTCCTTGGTGACTGGGCTGGGCAGGCCAAGCCTGGGCAGGTCATTGGCCGAGCAGCCGGTAGCGGTCGCGATGACGAGGCCCAGTGCCAGCGCCTGAGGCAGCTTCCGCCGCATCGTGCGCCGCGGCGAGCGGTCGGAGCCGTTGGGACTCACGTAGCGCCTTCCCGAAGTCTCGCCCGCGACCTCGCCGCCCCCAGGAGTACTGTGTGCCTCCCCGGCGACCCGACCACGGGCACGGTTTGAATGCTTATGCGGGCCAAACCCTACTCCAGCCTTATGCGGACCTGACGAGCAGGTCCCGGTAACGCGCCGCCCGGCTACCCGATCAGCCCCGGCACCGGTGGACTCCCAGCTCATCAGGGACTTTCCGGGCCCGTACACCCGATCGGGCGAGGGCCTGCGACGACCGGGTGACGGGTCGTCGGGACCAGACGAAGCGGACAAAAAGGCACGCCGACGGGTGATCGACTGACGCACTGTGAGCTCCGGATAGCGTGTCCCGTGTGTCGTCGACTGACAGCCTGTATTTCGATGCGGCCTCCACCGCCCCGCTCCACCCCGTCGCCCGGCAGGCGCTGACCGCCGCGCTGGACGAGGGCTGGGCCGACCCCGCCCGGCTCTACCGGTCCGGCCGGCAGGCCCGGATGCTGCTGGACGCCGCCCGGGAGACGGTCGCCGAGCTGATCGACGCCCGCCCGGACGAGGTCTCCTTCACCACCAGCGGCACCCAGGCGGTGCACCTGGGGGTGCTGGGCGCCCTGCGCGGGCGCCGGCGCGCCGGGCGGCACCTGGTGCACTCGGCCGTGGAGCACTCCAGCGTGCTGCACGCCGCCGAGCGGCACCAGGCGGAGGGCGGCGAGGTCGACGAGGTCGCGGTGGACCGCGACGGCCGGGTGGACCCGGCCGCCTTCGCCGCCGCGGTGCGCGCGGACACCGCGCTCGCGGTGCTGCAGAGCGCCAACCACGAGGTCGGCACGGTGCAGCCGGTGGCCGAGACCGCGGAGCTGCTGCGCGGACTGGACGCTCCGGTGCCGCTGCTGGTGGACGCGGCGCAGAGCGTGGGGCGGTCGGCGGTGCCGGCCGGCTGGTCGCTGTTGACCGCCAGCGCCCACAAGTGGGGCGGGCCGGGCGGGGTCGGGGTGCTGGCGGTGCGCAAGGGCGTCCGGTTCAACTCCGTGCTGCCGGCCGACGAGCGCGAGGGCGGGCGGGTGCCCGGCTACGTCAACGTGCCGGCGATCGTCGCGGCGGCGGCGGCGCTGCGGGCGGTGCGGGCCGAGGCGGCGGCCGAGAACGCCCGGCTGCACGCCCTGGTGGACCGGATCCGCAGCCGGGTGCCGCAGCTGGTGCCGGAGGTGGAGGTGGTCGGCGATCCGGTGCGGCGGCTGCCGCACCTGGTCACCTTCTCCTGCCTCTACGTGGACGGCGAGGTGCTGCTGGGCGAGCTGGACCGGGCCGGCATCGCGGTCTCCTCCGGCTCCTCCTGCACCTCCAGCAGCCTGATCCCCTCTCACGTGCTGGCCGCGATGGGGGTGCTGACCGAGGGCAACGTGCGGGTCTCGCTGCCGCCGGGGACCACCGGGGCGCAGGTCGAGCGGTTCCTCGCAGTGCTGCCCGAGGTGGTGGCCCGGGTGCGGGCACCGCTCGGACTGGACCTGCCGGCGCCGGCCGCGGCGGGCGCGGCGAGCGCAGAGCCCGCCTCCGCCGAACCGACCGACGCGGAGCCGACCGACGCGGAGCCGACGGGCGCCGACCGGGAGGCCGGCCGGGCGCCGGCGCCGCTGGTGATCGACGCGCTCGGCAAGCGCTGCCCGCTGCCGGTGATCGAGCTGGCCAAGCGGTTCGCCGAGGTGCCGCCCGGCGGCCTGGTGGTGGTGCTGGCCGACGACGAGGCGGCCCGGCTGGACATCCCGGCCTGGTGCGAGATGCGCGCGCAGAGCTACGCGGGCGAGGCCCCGGCCGCCGAGTTCGGCGCGGACCGGGGCACCGCCTACCTGGTGCGGCGGGTCGACTGACCCGCCGGGTCAGCCGAGCTTGCCGCGCACCTCGGCCGCGGCCGCCTCGCCGTAGCACTCGGCGAACCGCTCAAGGAAGTGGCCGCGGCGCAGCTCGTACTCCTGGGTGCCGACCGTCTCGATCACCAGGGTGGCCAGCGCGCAGCCGATCTGGGCGGCCCGCTCCAGGCCGAGCTCCCAGTGCAGACCGGCCAGGAAGCCGGCCCGGAAGCCGTCGCCGACCCCGGTCGGGTCGGCCTTGCGCTGCTCCGGCATGGTGGCGACGGTGATGTCCGGCTCGCCCTTGCGCTGGATCCGCACGCCCTTGGCGCCCAGCGTGGTGACCCGGGTGCCGACCCGGTCCAGCACCTCGTCGGCGTCCCAGCCGGCCTTGGACTCGATCAGGCCGGCCTCGTACTCGTTGGTGAAGAGGTAGGCGGCGCCGTCCACGATCTCGCGGATGTCGTCGCCCTCCAGCCGGGCCAGCTGCTGCGAGGGGTCGGCGGCGAAGGCGTAACCGCGGGAGCGGCACTCCTGGGTGTGGCGGACCATCGCCGCCGGGTCGTCGGCGCCGATCAGCACCAGGTCCAGGCCGCCCACCCGGTCGGCGACCGGCTTGAGCTCGATGTTGCGCGCCTCGGCCATCGCCCCGGTGTAGAAGGAGGCGATCTGGTTGTGGTCCTCGTCGGTGGTGCACATGAACCGGGCGGTGTGCCGGGTCTCCGAGATGTGCACCGACTCGGTGTCGACGTTGTGCCGCTCCAGCCAGGCCCGGTACTCCGCGAAGTCCGCGCCGGCCGCACCGACCAGCACCGGACGCAGGCCGAGCAGGCCCATGCCGAAGCTGATGTTGGGCGCGACCCCGCCGCGGCGGATGTCCAGGGTGTCGACCAGGAAGGAGAGCGACACCGCGTGCAGCCGGTCGGCGACCAGCTGATCGGTGATCTTCCCCGGGAAGGTCATCAGGTGGTCGGTGGCGATCGAACCGGCGACGGCGATCCGCACGACTGGGCTCCTCGGTAACGATGGGTGGTGAACCCCCATACGGTACCCGGCGCCCGGCCGGCCGAAGCCGAACGGTCCGTGCCCGCCGCGGCCCCGGTCGGGTCGGACCGGGCCGTGCGCGACCGGTGACCACCTCCGGATGACTACCTGGCGGTAGGGCTGGTGGGTGCCGCGGGGTCGGCCTAGGGTCACCGGTGTCGGGCTCTGCACCGAGCCCGGCGGCGGCCCCTTGACGGCCCCCTTGGCGCGCGGCGACCGGGCCGCGGCCGGCGATCGGAGCGCACGCGATGCTGCCCAGTCACTCCACTGCCCGACACCCCGGCTTCGGCCTGCCGCTCGGCGAGGCCGACCCGGACCTCCTCGACGACCTGGTGGACAGCTCCCGCCGGCTCGGCGCCTGCTGGCCGCTGGTGGCCACCAAGGCGGCCCGGCCGAGCGCCCCGGGCGGGTCGATCACCGTCCCGGACCGGACCCGTGAGCTGGTCGCCGGCATGGCCGAGTACGGTCTCTGACCACGGTCGCGCGCCCTCCACCGCACCCCGGGAACCGGATCCCGCAGTGCGACGTCAGATCCGCGCAGCCACCGCTGCCGCAAGGATCCGCACCCTCTGGAGGACGTCGCACCATGGACGAGAACACCACCACCGCGCAGTTCCGCCGCCCGGCGGCCGCCGGCCGTCGTCGCCGGAGTCTGGCGGCCGCCGCCCTGTTGCTCTCGGTCGCGGCGACGGTGAGTGCCTGCGGCAGCAGCGGGTCGAAGCACGCGGCGGCGAGCGCCGCGAGCTCGGCACCGGCCTCGTCCGGCGCGTCCGCCGCCTCCTCCCCCACCGCGTCGCCGTCCTCCCCCGGCGGCGCGGCGGGCTCTCCGGCCGCGGGGGGCGCGGCCTCCGCGCCCACGCCCCCCGGCGCGCC
>NZ_JBNQTI010000143.1:4853-24833 GCF_050325825.1 Kitasatospora sp. LaBMicrA B282 | reverse complement strand
GCCTTCGCCGGAGACGATGGTGGTGCCGGTGCCGACGACGACGTCCACGCCGTCCATGGTGTCGGGGTTGCCGGCGCGGCCGATGGCGGCGATGCGGCCGCCGATCAGGCCGATCGAGGTCTTCACGATGCCCTGGATCGCGTCGATCACCAGCACGTTGCTGATCACCACGTCGCAGGTGGCGCGCACGGTGGCGGCCTTCAGGTGCAGGCCGTCGCGGGCGGTCTTGCCGAACCCGGCCAGGAACTCGTCGCCGGGTGCCTGGGAGTCCTGCTCGACCCGGACGATCAGGCCGGAGTCCCCCAGCCGGACGCGGTCACCGGCCCGCGGGCCGTGCACCGCGGCGTACTCCTGCGGTGCGATGCTGCTGCTCACGCCTGGTCCTCCCGATCGTCGTCAGGTGCGCCGAGGTAGCCGCAGGCGGCGGCCCGGCGCAGGGCCTCCCGCTTGGCGCCGGGCGCGTCCAGTGGGCCGTCGACCAGCCCGGCGAACCCGATCGCGACCCGGGCCCCGCCGATCGGCACCAGGCCGACGGTGGTCTCCGCACCGGGGTCGAAGCGGGTCGCGGAGCCGGCCGGCACGGCCAGCCGCATCCCGTACCCGGCCGCCCGGTCGAAGGCCAGGCGCGGGTTCACCTCGAAGAAGTGGAAGTGCGAGGTGACGCTCACCGGCACGGTCGCCGTGTTGCGCACCGTCAGGACGACGACCGGCTCGGGGAGGTACCCGCGGTCCGGGCCGGTGAGCACCGCGCCGGGTGCCCGCTCGCCGAGGCGCCCGCCACCGAAGGGATCGGCGACCACCGCGAGCCGGGTGCCGTCCTCGAACACCGCCTCCACGCTGACCTCGGTGACCAGGTCGGCCACCCCGGGCAGCACGTCGGCGGCGCTCAGCACGCTGCGCCCGGCCTCGATCGCCTCGGCCAGCCGCCTGCCGTCGCGGGCCGCCTCGCAGACGGTGTCCGCGATCAGCGCGGTGGCCTCGGGGACGTTGAGCCGGCAGCCGCGGGCGCGCCGGGCGCGGGCCAGTTCGGCGGCTGTGAAGATCAGCAGCCGGTCGCGCTCGGTGGGGGTCAACTGCACGGCGGTCCTCCTCGGGGACGGCGGGGCTGGTGGGTGCAGTGGGCGTGCGGTGGGTGCGGCGTCAGGCGGCGGGCTGGTCGTGGGTGGAGCAGTGGATGCCGCCACCGCCGGAGGCGATGGTGTCGATCCCGATCGGGACGATCTCGCGGTCCGCGAAGTGCTCCCGCAGCACCGCCTGGGCCGCCTCGTCGGCCTGCTGGTCGCCGAAGAGCGGCAGGTAGACGCCCTTGTTGCCGACGTAGAAGTTCAGGTACGAGGAGACGAAGGCGTCGCCGCGCCCGGTGATCCGGTCCGGGTCGGGCTGGGTGAGTTCGACGACCTCGAGCTTCCCGCCCCGCGCGTCGGTCGCCTCCGCGAGGACGGCGCGCGCCTGGTCGGCCGAGCGCGACCAGACGTCGGCCGGCGTGCCGGGGAAGGCCCGGTCGAGGAGCACCACGCCGGGAGCGGCGAACCGGGCCAGGCAGTCCACGTGGGCGTCGGTGATGTCCTTGCCGCGCACCCCGGCCAGCCAGATCACCTTGGTGACGCCCAGCGCCTGCTTCAGCTCGGCCTCGACCTGGTCGCGGCTCTTCCCCGGGTTGCGGTTGCCGTTGACCACCGAGCTCTCGGTGATCAGCAGGGTGCCTTGGCCGTCGCTCTCGAAGGAGCCGCCCTCGGCGACGATCGGGGTGGCGATCCGGTCGAGGCCGTACTTGGTGAGCAGCGCGCGGGCGATCCCGGCGTCGTTGGCGTGGGTCTGCTTGCCGCCCCAGCCGCTGAAGTTGAAGTCGACGCCCTTGACCTTTCCGCCCTCGCTGACGAAGACCGGCACGGTGTCACGGGCCCACAGGTCGTCCACCGGGGTGCTGAGGAGCTCCACGTCCGAGCCGCAGGCGTTCCTGGCCGAGTCCTCCTGACCGGGCCGGACCAGCAGCACCACCGGTTCGCGCCCGCCGATCGCCCGCGCCACCGAGGCGATGTCCTGGCGCACCGCGCCGAGTTGGCCGCCCCAGACGTCCGCGGAGGCGGGCCAGGCCATGAAGGTCCGCTCGTGCTTCTCCCACTCCGCGCCCAGCTTCCGTCCGGTGCCCGCGGCGGGCTGGGCCGTCGCCGCACCGGCTGACCGGCCGGCCGGGCCGGCGGAAGCCTGCGGGTCGGCCGCGTCGTCGGGGCCGGAGCAGGCGGTGGCGCCGAGGGCGAGCGCACCGGCGCCGGCGAGGGAGCGCAGCAGGGTGCGGCGGGACAGCTCGGTGAAGGGCATGGGTTCTCTCCGGTGGGGCAGGGGTGGGGCGGGCAGCACGGTGTCGCGGGACCAGGCGTGCAGCTGAGGGCAGGAGAAGCGGCTGGGGGCAGGCGAGCGGCGCGGCTCAGGCGAGCGGCTCGTGCATGGTCGAGCAGTGGATGCCGCCGCCGCCCGCCATCAGGCGGTCGACGTCGAGCTGGACCACCTCGCGCCCGGGGAAGGCGGCAGCGAGGGTCCGCGCCGCCGCCGCGTCCTTGACCGGGTCGCCGAACTGGGCGGTGATGACGGCGCCGTTGACCAGGTGGAAGTTGAGGTAGGAGTCGACGAAGTCCTTGTTGCGGGAGCGGACGGTGTCCGGGCCGTCGACCCGGATGACCTCCAGCCGGCGCCCGCGCGCATCGGTCTCCCCCGCCAGGATCGCGAACTGCTCGCGCGCGTCCCGGGCCCAGACGTCGGTGCGGCCGTTCGGCGGCAGCTGCACCAGGACCGTGCCGGGGCGTACGAAGCGCGAGGTGACGTCGATGTGGTCGTCGGTGATGTCCTTGCCCTTGATGCCGGGCACCCAGATCATCTTCACCGCGCCGTACGCGTCCAGCACCGCTGCCTCGATCTCGGCGCGGCTCATGCCGCGGTTGCGGTTCTTGTTGACCAGGCTGCTCTCGGTCGCCAGCACCGTGCCGTCGCCGTCGGTCTCGATGGCGCCGCCCTCGCCGACGAACTCCGCGCGATGGAACGGCTGCCGGTTCAGCCGGGCGATGCCCTCGGCCACGTACGCGTCGTCGGCGTGGACCTGCTTGCGGCCCCAGCCGTTGAAGTTCAGCCCGACGGCCTCCAGCCCGCCGCGGCCGTCGCGCCGGAACACCGGGGCGGTGTCGCGCATCCACAGGTCGTCGGTGGGGATCGAGTCGATCACCGTGACGCTGCCGCCGCAGTGCGAGCGGGCCTCGTCGACCGAGTAGGCGTCGGGGGCGCACATCACCACCGGCTCGTAGCGGGCGACGGTCCGGGCGATCAGCGCGATGTCCTGCTGGACCCCGCGCAGCTGCCGCCCCCAGACCGACTTGCGCGACGGCCAGGACATCCAGGTCCGCACGTGCGGCACGTCGTCCCCGGGCACCCGGGCGGGCGCCGGGGTGCCTGCGCCGCCGTTGCCGTACGGGTGGTCGCTGTGCGTGGCGTTCATGGGGCTCTCCTGATCGAGTATGGCTCCGGCGCGGCCGGGACGCCGCCGCAGACGGCGGGGACCGGCTCGCCGGCCGGGGCGGCGCGGCCGTGCACGCGCGGCGGCCCCGGTACGCTCACTCTCGCACTGACTGAAAAATCAGTCAAGATTGCGGCCATAAGCCTGGGCACCCAGGAGAGAGCGGCCATAAGCCTGGGCACCCAGGAGAGAAAAGGAAAAGCGGGACCGGCCGGGCAGGTACTGCCGCCGGAGGGTGCTACCGCTGCAGGCGCTTCAGTTCGGCGTCGATGGCCTCGACCAGCAGGGTCCTCGCGTGGTCGAGCGGGATGCCGCCGCTGAGCCAGCGCATGCTCAGCCCCTCCAGCAGCGCCGTCAGCCGTTCGCCCGCCGCGGCCAGCGCCGTGGCCGAGGCCATCGGCGTCACCCGGCCGAGCAGGTCGGCCATCTCCTGCACCCAGATCAGGGTGGCCCTGGCCAGGTCCTCGCGCAGCTCCGGCTCGAAGACCGCGCTGGCCCGCAGCTCACCCCAGGCGGTGCTGTTCTCCCGCACCTCGGCAGTGTCCTGGAGCTCCAGCAGCAGCGTCCGCTCCAGCTCCTCGCGCGGCGTGAGCTCCGCGGCGCCGGCCTCACGCTCGGTGGTGTAGCGCTCGGCCCGGTCGTTGATGAACTCCAGGGTCTGGCGCAGGATGCCGGTCCGGTCCTTGAAGTGGTAGTAGATCAGGGCGGTGGACACCCCCGCCTCGGCCGCGAGCTCCTCGACCCGCAGACCACGGACCCCGCGGCGGGCGATCACCCGCGCGGCTGCTTCCAGGATTGACGTCTTACGACCGGCCATGGTCCCCCACCCTACCCGGGCCGGCCCGGCCCCCGTGCCACCCTGACCGAAATGCCAGTCGGCCGGCGGACCGGTCCGGCTACCGGGGCAGCGCCGCGATCGCCCCCCAGGAGGCGCCGCCGATCAGCAGCAGGCCGACCAGGATGGCGATCACCACCTCGCGGGCCCCTCCCCCGGACTTGGCGGGCTCGCCCGACGGGGACGGGGCGGACACCAGCAGGGGGGTCGGGGGTGGGGCACTGACGTGCGGCGCGGCGTCCCGCGGCGGGTCGGCTGCCGGTGCGGCGTCGTGCAGCACGGTGCCGTACGGCCCGATGACGTACGCCCCCGCGGCGGCCACCGCGGTGGCCGCCACCGTGGGGGTGGGCACCGGCGCGACGGGCGCAGTGCTCAGTGCCTCCAGGCGGTCGGCGGCCTCGCGCGCGCTGGGCCGGCGGGCCGGGTCCTTCTCCAGCAGCGCCGCCAGCAGCGGCCCGAGCGGCCCGGCATGGGCGGCGGGCGGCAGCGGGTGCTGGGTGATGGCAAGCCAGACCGAGGGGATCGACGGGCCGTCGAACGGCGCACCGCCCTCCACCGCGGTGTACAGGGTGGCGCCCAGCGACCAGAGGTCGCTCGCGGTGCCGACCGCGGTGCCCTCCAGCTGTTCGGGCGACATGTACTGCGGGGTGCCGATCACCATCCCGCTCTGGGTGAGCTTGGTGCTCGCGTCCAGCACCCGGGCGATGCCGAAGTCGGTGACCACGGTGCGGCGGCCGGCCAGGAAGACGTTGTCCGGCTTCATGTCGCGGTGCACGATGCCGGCCGCGTGGGCGTGCGCCAGCGCGTCGGCCAGGTCGGCGCCGAGGGCCGCCACCCGCTGCCAGGGCAGCCGCTGCTCGGCCTTGAGCACCGCGGCGAGCGAGGCGCCGGCCAGCAGTTCCATCACGATCCAGGGTGCGCCGTCGTGCTCGACGACGTCGTGCACGGTGACGATGCCGGGGTGGTTGAGCACGGCGGCCGCACGGGCCTCGCGCACCGCCCGGCCGGCCAGCTCCCGGTGCTCCTCCGGCGGCAGGTGGACGGGTAGGAAGACCTCCTTGACGGCCACCGGGCGCCCGAGGGTCTCGTCCGTGCCCTGCCAGACCCGCCCCATGCCGCCCTGGCCGATCGCCCGCCCCAGGCGGTAGCGGCCGCCCACCAGATCTCCTGCGTTCCCCGTCACGGCAGCTCAATATAGCGGCCCGGAGCAGGACTAGGGTTTTCCCCACCGCCCCCGCGCCATCCTTGGCTCCCGAGCCCATCTCGCCGAGGGCCGATCGCCGCGGAGGGCAGCGAAGGTGTGGGAGCGTCGGACCAGGAAACGCGGCCGGGCGGCGCGGTCCGCCCGGGAGCAGCGGTTCACGGTGCGCGGCGGCAGCGGCGACGGCGGGCGGGTGCGGCTGAGCCCGCACGACCTGCTGACCGGGCCGGTCTACACGCCCCGGGTCTTCTTCTACCGCCGGCCGCTGGACGGCGCCGCGCTGCGGGCCGCCCTGGAACGCACCCTGGCCCGCTACCCGATCGCCGCCGGGCGGCTGCGCAAGGACCCGGACGGCGGCTACAGCGTGCACTGCACGGATGCCGGCGTGCACTTCGTGGAGGTGCACCGGGCCGAGCCGCTGCCCGAGCACGGGCCCGACTCGCGGGCCGGTGCCGGGCTGAAGCGCTACCTGCACCAGCCCAACCCGTTCTCGGTGGTGGACGGCGACGCGCCGCTGCTGGCCGTGCAGCTGACCCGGCTGGCGGACGGCGGCTCGGTGCTCGGCGTGGCGCTGAACCACACCCTGGCCGACGGCACCAGCATGCTGGCCTTCCTGGAGAGCTGGTCGCACGAGCTGCGCGGGCTGCCGGTGGCCGATCCGCTGCACGACCGGACCCTGCTGGAGCAACTCGGGACCGCCGCCCCGGCCGCGGCCCGGGCGGCCAACGAGCACTACACGGTGGCCGGACGGCTCCAACACCTGGCGCTGCTCGGCAGGTTGATCACCCGGGCCGGGAAACTGGCCACCGTGACCGTGCGGTTCGAGCCGGCGGAACTGGCCGCGCTGAAGGACACCGCGATGGCGGACCTGGCCGGCACCGGGCGCTGGGTCTCCACCCATGACGCGCTCGCCGCACAACTGTGGCGGGTGCTGGCCGAGTTGCGGGCCCGGCCGGAGCGGTCCGTCGAGTCGCTCGGGGTGACCGCGGACCTGCGGGCCCGGGCCGGTGGCGCGGTGCCCGCCGCCTACTGGGGCAACGCCGCCTGCTACACCTACCTGACCCGGCCGGCCGCCGAGCTGGCCGCCGCACCGCTAGGCAGCGTGGCCGAGGCGGTGCGCGGCGCCGGCGACCAGCTGACCGCGGAACGGCTGTGCGCCGACGCCGCGTTCCTGGACGCGCAGCGGGCGGCCGGTCGCTCGCACCGGGTGACCAACCGGCTGGCCCTCGGCGCCTACCGCGACGACGGCTGGTTGGCCCTCAACAACCGGTCCAGGCTGCCCTTCTACCGGATGGACTTCGGCGCGGGACGGCCGTTCTGGGTGGAGTACCCCGAGGTGCCGTTCCCCTGGACGGTGGACATCATGCCGACGCCCGGCGAGGACGGCGGGCGCGACGTGCACCTGAGCCTGCCGCACGACCAGGCCGCCGCGCTGCGCACCGCCGGCTGGCAGCGCCGCCTGCGCTGCTTCGCCTGACCGCCGACGGAGCTACCGGCCCCGACCCGCGCCCTTCCGGCCGCGGCCGCCCGACACCCGACCGCCCGACCGCCCGACACCCGGGCCACCCCGGCCCGGGACGGAGCGTCACGTCACCTCTCCCACAGGAGGACGCTGTGCCACACACCGGCGAACGCCACGGTCGGGCCCTCGGGCCGATGGACTGGTGGTTCCTGGGCTTCCCCCACGGCCGCCATCCGGTGGTCCAGTTGCTCGTCGAGGGCGCCGGCCGGCTCGACCCGGACGAGCTGCGCTCGGCGGTGGCCGCCGCCGGTGCGGCCTGCCCGGGCGCCCGGCTGGTCCGACACCGAAGAAGATGGCAGGACAGCGGCACCGCGCCGCGGGTCCGCGTGCTGGACGGCGCCGACTTCGACCGCACCGCGCTCGACGCCCCGGCGCTGCGCGCCCCGCTGCCGGACGCGACCGGCGCCACCTGCGAGGTGCTGCTGGTCGCCGGCGACCCGGGCACCACGGGCGTCGGGGGTACCCCGGGCGTCGGGGGCACCCCGAGCACCGTCGTCTTCCGCGCCTTCCACGGCGTGATGGACGCGCGCGGCGTGCTGCTCTGGGCCACCGAGGTGTTCCGCGCCCTGCAGGGCCTGGCCCCGCAGCCCGCCAGCGACCCCCGCAACGTGGTCGAGCTGCTGGACGACCTCGAGCTGCCCGCCGGCCTGCCCCCGCGCTCCCCCGAGCGAGCCCGCAACTGGACCTCCCCGCTCGGCCGGCTCCCCCGCGGCGCGCGCGAACTGCTGTGGCGCCGCCGCACGGTGGACGGCACCCACCCCGGCGCGGTGGCGAAGCTGGCCGCCGCGCTCACCGCGCAGTACGCCCCGCAGGGCGGCCGCTTCCTGGTCCCGGTGGACCTGCGCCGCCACCTGCCCGACCTGCGCTCCACCGCCGACCTGGCCCAGGCGCTGCCGCTGGACGTCGCCCCCGGCGAGGACTGGCAGCAGGTGCAGGGCCGGCTGCTCGGCGCGCTCGCCGAGGGCCGGGAGCTGGCGATGCGGGCCGACCCGACCGCGCTGCGGCTGCCGCTGCCGCTGGTCCGGCTGGCGCTGCGCTCCGTCGACGCGAGCACGGTGCGCGACGGCCGGCACGGCGCCACCGCCTACCTCTCGCACCTCGGTGCGGTCGAGCTCGACCGGCTCAGCACACCGGAGTTCCGCGCCACCGCCGTCTACACCCTGGGCACCCCCGGCCCGGCCACCCCGCCCGAGGTCGACCTGGTGGAGCACCCGGGCCGCACCGAGCTGACCCTGGCCTGGTACGACGGCCCGGGTACCGCCGCCCGCGCCGAGGAGCTGCTGGACCGGCTGGCGGAGGCGCTCTCCCCGCGGGCCCACCGGGAGTGGGCGGGCAACCGGACCGAGCGGGCCGTGCCCACCGGCACCTCGGTGGTGCGGCTGCTCCGCGAGCAGGTCGCCCGGACACCGCACCGCACCGCCCTGAGTGGCCCCGAAGGCCCGGTCAGCTACCGGGAGTTGAGCCGGCGGGCGGATGCGGTCGCGGCCGAGCTGCGCCGCCGCGGCGCCGGGCGGGAGACGGTGGTCGGGCTGCTGGCGGGCCGCACGGTGGCCGGGATGGCCGGGGTCTGGGGCGTGCTGCGGGCCGGCGCCGCCTACCTGCCGCTGGACCCGCAGTACCCGGCCGCCCGGGTGGCCGGCCTGCTGGCGGACGCCGGGGCGGAGTTCTGCCTGGTGGAGGGGGGCAGTGCCGTGGGAGGCGCCGCCCGGGACGGCCTGCCGGCCGGGTGCACCGTGATCGAGCTGGCCGACCTGCCCGACGCGCCGGCCGGGGAGCCGTCCGACGCCCATCCCGCGCCCGGCGACCTGGCCTACGTGATCTACACCTCCGGCTCGACCGGGCGCCCCAAGGGGGTGCAGATCGAGCACGGCGCGCTGCTCAACTACGTGCACTGGGCGACCCGGGAGTTCCTGATCGACGCGGAGAGCCGGCTGCCGTGGCTCACCTCGCCGTCCTTTGACGTCTCGGGCACCTCGATCTTCCTGCCCCTACTGGTCGGCGGCGAGGTGGTCCTGATGCCCGAGGAGCCCAACCACCTCTCGCTGACCCGGCTGCTCACCGAGTCCGGCGCCAACGCGCTCTCGCTGACCCCCTCGCACCTCGACCTGATCGGCCAACTCGAGCTGTCCCCCGCCGACTTCCGCTCGATCGTGGTGGTCGGCGAGCAGCTGCGGGTCCCGGTGGCCGCGCGCGCCCAGCAGATGTTCGGTCCCAAGTGCCGGATCGTCAACCTGTACGGCCCGACCGAGGCGACCATCGGGCTGACCGTGCACACCTTCGACGCCGAGGCGGACGCGGCGGCCACCGCGGTGCCGATCGGCGTGCCGATGGACAACTGCACGGTCCACCTGCTCGACGCGGAGCAGCGGTTCACCGTGCCGGGCGAGATCGGCGAGATGTACCTGGGCGGGGTGCAGCTGGCCCGCGGCTACCGGGGCCGGCCCGACCTGGACCGGGAGCGGTTCGTCCGACTGGCCGACGGCACCCGGGTCTACCGCACCGGCGACCTGGCCCGGCTGCTGCCGGGCGGCGGCATCGAGTTCATCGGCCGCACCGACGACCAGGTCAAGATCCGCGGCCACCGGGTGGAACCCGCCGAGGTGGCCCAGGCGTTGGAGGGCCACCCGGGGGTGCGCCGGGCGGTGGTGGTCGCGCGCACCCGGCCCGGCGGCGGGAAGGCATTGTGCGGCTACGTGCTGCCGGCCGCCGGGGCGGACCCCGCCGAGCTCACCGCCGAGCGGCTGACCGGCTACCTGGCCGAGCGGCTGCCGCGCCACCTGGTGCCCGCGGCGGTGCTGCTGCTCGACGAACTGCCGTACACGGTCAGCGGGAAGGTGGACGGCAAGCGGCTGCCCGACCCGTTCGCGGCGAGCACCGAACCGGCCGCCGAGAGCGTGCTGGACCAGGACGAGCAGGCGGTGGCCGAGGTGTGGGCCAAGGTGCTGCACCTGCCGCACGCCCGCCTGGAGCCGGACGCGGACTTCCACCTGCTGGGCGGCGACTCGCTGGCGCTGCTGGCCATGCTGGCCGGGGTCTGCGCCGCGCTGTTGGCGACCGGCGGGCAGGAGGCGTTCATGGCGCGGCTGGGCGAGCTGGTGCAGCAGCCGACCGTCCGTCAGGTGGCGCTGCTGGCCCGGCAGGAGCGGGAGAGGGCTCGGGCGCGCTGATCGAACCCCGCGGCCGCGAGTCGCCGGGCGAGCCCGTCGCCCGGGCACTCGCGGCCGCCGGGAGCTTGAACCTGCCATTGGTGTCAACTCCTACGCTCCCGGCATGACGAGCACACCGGCTACGGAGGAGGCAGTGATGGGTGACCTGACCGGCAAGGTGGCGCTGGTGACCGGGGGCAGCCGCGGGATCGGCGCGGCGATCGCCCGGCGGCTGGCCGCGGCGGGGGCGGCGGTGGCGCTGACCTACGTGACGGCCGCGGACCGGGCCCGTGCGGTGGTGGCGGAGATCGAGGCGGCGGGCGGACAGGCCGTGGCCATCCGGGCCGACCTGACCGGGCCGACCGCCGCCGCCGAGGCGGTCGAGCAGACCGTGCGGCAACTGGGTCGGCTCGATGTCCTGGTGAACAACGCCGGCTTCCTGACCCACGGCCCGCTGACCGAGGTGACCGCCGAGGAGCTGGACCGGGTGCTCGCGGTGGACGTCCGCTCGGTCTACCTGGCCGCCCAGGCCGCCGCCCGGCACCTGGGCGAGGGCGGCCGGATCATCAGCATCGGGTCGTGCTTCAACGGGCGGGTTCCCGGTGCGGACTTCGTCCTGCAGGCGATGGCCAAGTCCGCACTGATCGGCCTGACCAAGGGCCTGGCGCGGGAGCTGGGCCCGCGCGGGATCACCGCCACCGTGGTGGACCCGGGCCCGATCGACACCGACATGAACCCGGCCGACGGCGAGAGCGCCGACGTCCAGCGCTCGCTGACCGCCCTCGGGGAGTACGGCCGGGCCGAGGACGTCGCCGCCGCGGTGGCCTACCTGGCGGGCCCCGGCGGCCGGTACGTCACCGGCACCGCCCTGGCCGTGGACGGCGGCTACACCGCCTGACGGCACCCGGTTCAGGCGTACGCGTGCACCCGCTGCTGCCAGCCCGCGCCGCCCAACGCGGCGGCGTGGGCACGGGGCAGGCTGAGGTGCACGTCGCGGCCGCCCGAGGCGCCGGGGGTGGGCATCACGTCCACCAGGTACGGCACCGGGGCGGCCGGCTGCTCGCACCAGAACGGCGTGCCCGCGCCCAGGTCGATCTCGTAGTAGGGGAACCGGGACTGGTTGTTGATCAGCACCTCGGTGTCGTAGGAGGACAGTGCGGCCCGCGGCAGCACCCGCCCGGCGCGGCCGGCCGCGCGCTGGGTGCGCAGGTAGGCGACCTCGTCGCGGATCCGCTGCGCGTGGTCCGCGCCGAGGGCCGCGCGGACGGCGGTGGCGGCGGCGCCGAGCGGGGCGGTGCGGGCCTCGGCCGCCGTCATGGTGGTGGTCAGGTGGCAGACGGCGTTGCCCCAGTACTGCTCGGGCAGGCCGAGGCCGGGCAGCCGGCCCAGGCCGGCGATCAGGCCGAGGTGGTCGCCGTCCTGGTCCGGCCGGTCCCGCAACTCGCTGAAGAGCCGCCACAGGTGGGCGGTGAGCGCATCGTTGCCGGAGAGCGGCACGCCGTCGGCGCCCTCGGCCGACGCGGCCGCCTTGAGCGCGGCCAGTTCGGCGGCGGTGAAGCGCAGGGTGACGGTGTCGAGCCGGGCGCCGGCCAGTGCGGCGTGCAGCACGAAGCGCGCCAGCCGCAGGCGGCCGACCACGGTGAACTCGCTGCTGTGCGCGGCGGCTCCGGGACCGGCCGCATCGCCCAGCCGGTCGATCAGCTCGCGCTCGTGGTGCGGCTCGGGGAAGGGCAGCCCGCGGTGTTCGTGCGACCAGTGCGCCAGGAAGCGCAGCAGCCCGGCGCCGTCGGCCAGGTAGTGGTGCAGCGCCACCCCGAGCACCGAGCCGCCGCCGGCCAGGTTGGTCAGCCGCACGGTGAGCAGCGGGGTGTCCGGCTTGGTGGCGTGCAGCGGGGAGATCCGGTCCAGATAGCCGCCCAGCGCCGCACCGATCCGCCGGTCCGGCCCGAACTCGGGGACCGCGCCCGGGGCTTCGACCTCGGTGAAACGGATCCCGGCGTCGTTGCAGTCGACCTCGAGGCCCTCGGGGGCCTTCCGCAGCCGCCCGCTGACCACGGGGTAGTGGCGCAGCACGGCGGCGAGCGAAGCCCGCAGCTTCTCGCCGTCCAGCGTCTCGCGGTAGCAGAAGACCCGCGGGGTGTAGATCGGCCCGGAACGCAGGTCGCGCACGTTGAGCCGGACGGCCGTCGCGGTGCCGCCGCCGCGAACGGTCAGGGTGCGCTCGCCAGGGTTGCCCATGGCACCACCCTGGCGGAGGGCGGCTGGGGGAAGTCCTAGAGGTTCCGCGTGCCACCGGCGGTGACGATGTCGGTGGGGCGGCGACGGCCGGTGACCTTGGAGGCGGGCAGGCGTCCGGCCTTGGAGGTGCCGGTGAGGGTGTCGCCGTCGACGGTCAGCGCGAAGGCGAGGTTCAGGCGCAGCGGCCTGGTGACGGCCTGCTGCCAGGTGAGCCGGTCGCCGTCGAGGCGCACCTCGTGCAGCGGCACGGCCTCGCCGGCGCCGTGCGCGGTGCCGGCGAGCGTGTCGCCCTGCTGGCGGAGGTCGACGACGGCCTTGATCCGGCCGATCGGAGTGGCGATGCTCAGGTCCCAGGTGCCTTCGACGGACATGGTGTGCTTCTTCCTCGCGGTGTGGTGCGGGTGGTGGGGGTCGGTGGCGTGTGTGGTCACAGTGCTGCGGGAGCGGGGCCCTGGTGGCGCCAGACGGTGCCGCGGCGCTCGTGGGCGAACAACTCCTCCACGGCGTGGGCGATCTGCGGGCCGACCTCGCGTTCCAGCAGGTACAGGGACAGGTCGAGACCGGAGGTGACGCCGGCGCCGGTGACCAGGTCACCGTCGTCGACCACCCGGGCCCGCACCGCGTGGGCGCCGGTGGCGTCCAGCAGGTCCAGGCCCTGGTGGTGGGTGGTGGCATGACGGCCCTCCAGCAGGCCGGCCAGGGCCAGGACGAGCGAGCCGCCGCACACCGTGGCCACCAGGAGCTGCGGGTTGTCCATCGCGGCCCGCAGCAGCGCGGGCAGCTCGGTGGTGAGCGTGCGGCCCAGCAGGACCGGGATGAACTCGTCCTGCCGCCAGGGGCGTTCCACCCCCGCGTCGTGGTCGGGAACCTCGTCGGGCTCGCCCACCCGGCCGGCGGCGCCGGGGACCAGGACCAGCCCGGGACGGGCGGGATCCAGTGCGGCCGTGGCGCGCAGGACCAGCCCCCCGGCGCCGCTGACCACGTCACGCGGTCCTTCCGCCGAGACGAGTGCCACGCTCACCGCCCCGGCGGAGGCGGTACCGCCGGCGTGCAGGACCTCGTAGGGGGCGATCACGTCGAGTGGGTCGAAGCCGTCGAACAGCACGATCTGGGCATGCATGCGGATGTCCTTCGGGGGACTAGGGCCTGTCTGACAATTCGCGTCGGATCAGCGCGCGGCGGTGGGCGCCCGGCTGGGCGTGCCGGCGGATCGTCCTCGTACTGGGTCGTACTTGGATGATCCGCCGGTGCGTCCAGCCGGGATGCCCGGCGTCGCGCGCCCGGCGGGAATTGTCAGACAGGCCCTCGGAGAGGTGACCGGCGAGCGCCGGCCGAGCCACGACGCTATGCCGGCCACGGTCCCTCGCCCAGTGGCAAAAATGACAGGCTCCAACGGGATAGTGCCAGGCCGTCGGGTACGTTCGGGACATGCACACCGTCGCGGTCCTCGCGCTCGACCAGGTGATCCCGTTCGACCTGTCCACCCCGCTGGAGGTCTTCGCCCGCACCCGGCTGCCGGACGGACGGCCCGGCTACCAGGTCCGGGTGTGCGCGGAGGAGCCGGAGGTCGATGCCGGCGCCTTCACGCTGCGCGCCCCCTGGGGGCTGGACGGGCTCACGGGCGCGGACACGATCATCGTTCCTGGCACGGCCCGCCCGACCGCGCCGCTGCCACCCGCGGTCCGCACGGCGCTGCGGCAGGCCGCCGACGCGGGCACCCGGATCGCCTCCATCTGCTCGGGCGCCTTCCCGCTGGCCGCCACCGGCCTGCTCGACGGCCTGCGCGCCACCACCCACTGGGTCGCCGCCCCGCAGCTCGCCGCCGCCCATCCGGGCGTCGACGTCGACCCGGACGTGCTGTACGTCGACAACGGGCAGTTCCTCACCTCCGCCGGTGCAGCTGCCGGCCTCGACCTGTGCCTGCACCTGATCCGCCGTGACTACGGCTCCGCGGTGGCCGCCGACGCCGCCCGGCTGTCCGTGATGCCGCTGGAACGCGAAGGCGGGCAGGCCCAGTTCATCGTCCACGACCACACCCCGACCCCCCGGAGCTCCGAGCTGGAACCCGTCCTGAGCTGGCTGCGCGCCGACCTCGCCCGCGACCTCACCCTCGGCGACATCGCCGCCCACGCCGGGATCAGCACCCGCACCCTGGTCCGCCGCTTCCGCGACCAGACCGGCACCACCCCGCTCCAGTGGCTGCACCGCGCCCGCATCCGCCAGGCCCAGCACCTGCTGGAGAGCACGCCGCACAGCGTCGAGCGCATCGCCGCGCAGGTCGGCTTCGGCTCGCCCACCGCGTTCCGCGACCGCTTCAAGCGCACGACCGGTGTCAGCCCCCACACGTACCGCCGCAGCTTCGGCTGACCCCGCCGGGCCGAGTCGGGGTGGCAGGCGGGCCGATTCTCTAGGGGCTCCCCCAGGTGCGGGCTGGTACTCCTGGGTGCTGTGAGAATCGCCGCCTGGCAGCCGACCGCCACGCCCACCGACGACGTGCCCGCCGCGCTGGCGCGCCTGCGGGAGACCGCCCGGGCGGCCGCCGCCGGCGGCGCCCGGGTGCTGGTCACGCCCGAGCTCTACCTGACGGGGTACCAGCGGGCGCCGCGGCGGCTGCGGGAGCTGGCGGAGCCGGCCGACGGACCGCTGGCCGGGCAGGTGGCGAAGATCGCCGCCGAGTGCGGGATCGCACTGCTCTACGGCTGGCCGGAGGTGTCCGGCGGCGCGGTGTACAACGCGGTGCAGTTGGTCGACCGGGACGGCAGCAGCCTCGCCCGGTACCGCAAGGCGCACCTGTTCGGGGACTTCGACCGGGCGGCCTTCGCCCCTGGCGCCGAGGGCGTGGTGCAGGCGGAGCTGGACGGGCTCACGGTCGGTCTGCTGGTCTGCTACGACGTGGAGTTCCCCGAGGCGGTGCGGGCGCACGCGCTGGCCGGCACCGAGCTGCTGGTGGTGCCGACCGCGCTGGCCGGGCCCTGGGAGATCGTGCCGCGCACCCTGGTGGTGGCCCGGGCCTTCGAGAGCCAGCTGTTCATCGCCTACGCCAACTGGACCGGCGACGAGACCGGCGCGCCGTACTGCGGGTCGAGCCGGGTGGTGGGTCCGGACGGGACGGTGCTGGCCGAGGCCGGCCGGGCGCCCGCGCTGCTCTTCGCCGACCTCGACCCGGCCGCCGTGGCCGAGGCCCGCGCCACCACCGGCTACCTGCGCGACCGCCGCCCCGAGCTCTACCGCGAGTCCTGAGCGTTTCTCCGCACCCGATCCTCCCCCGAGCCTCTCCCGTCACTCCCCCCACCCTCCCCCGACCCGACAGCCTCGACCTGCCAAGGGGTTCAGCCCAGATGGTCCTGCCCGCCTCCGGCCGCCCCGACGGGGCCGCCGCGCCGCTCACCATGCTCTGCCCCGACTTCCCCTTCCCCTACGATGCGTGGCTGCGCCACCCGGCCGGCCTGGGCCGGCTGCCGGACGAGGTGCTCGGCACCGAGGTCGCCGTCGTCGGCGGCGGCATCGCCGGCCTGGTGACCGCCCACGAGTTGCTCCGGCTCGGGCTGCGCCCGGTGGTGTACGAGGCCGGCCGGCTGGGCGGGCGGATGCGCTCGGCCGCCTTCGAGGGCCACCCGGGGACGGTGGCCGAGCTGGGCGCGATGCGCTTCCCGCCGTCCGGCACCGCGCTCTTCCACTACATCGACGCGGTGGGCCTGCGCACCAGCCCCTTCCCCAACCCGCTGAGCGCGGCCACCCCGACCACGGTGATCGACCTCGGCGGGGTGAGCCACTGGGCGGACGCCGCCGGCGACCTGCCGCCGGTGTACCAGGAGGTGGCCGACGCCTGGGACAAGACGCTGCGCGAGCAAGCCGAGCTCTGGGTGATGGACGACGCGATCCGGCGGCGCGACGTGCGCACCCTGAAGGCGGTCTGGAACCGCCTGGTGCCGCGGCTGGACGACCAGTCGTTCTACGGTTTCCTCAGCGCCGCGCCCGCCTTCGCCTCGTTCCGGCACCGGGAGATCTTCGGCCAGGTCGGCTTCGGCACCGGCGGCTGGGACACCGACTTCCCCAACTCGATGCTGGAGATCCTGCGGGTGGTGTACACCGGCGCGGACGCCGAACAGCACACGATCGTCGGCGGCTGCGAGCAACTCCCGCTCGGTCTCTGGGGGCTGGAGGTGGAGAAGCCGGCCCACTGGCCCGCCGGGAGCTCGCTCGCCCAGCTGCACCCGCACGGTCCGGAGCCGGCCGTCACCGCGCTGGCCCGGGTCGGCGACCGGATCGAGGTGACCGACGCGGGCGGGGCCACCCGGAGTTACCGCGCGGCGGTCTTCACCGGCCAGCACCGGCTGTTGCGCAGCCGGGTGGCCTGCGCCGACGCGTTGCTGCCGGCCCCGGTCTGGTCGGCGATCGAGCGCACCCACTACATGTCCTCCTCCAAGCTCTTCGTGCTCACCGACCGCCCGTTCTGGCTGGACCGGGACGAGGCCACCGGCCGGGCCGTGATGGGGATGACGCTCACCGACCGGCTGCCGCGCTCGGTCTACCTGTTCGACGACGGGCCGGACCGGCCGGGGGTGATGTGCCTCTCCTACACCTGGAACGACGACTCGCAGCGGGTGGTCGCGCTGGACCCGGAGGAGCGGCTGGCGGCGGTGCTGCGCGCCCTGGCCGCGATCTACCCCGGGGTGGACATCCGGCGGCACGTCATCGCCCCGCCGATCGCGGTCAGTTGGGAGGACGAGCCGTGGTTCACCGGCGCGTTCAAGGCCAACCTGCCGGGCCAGTACCGCTACCAGCGGCGGCTGTTCACCCACTTCCGGCAGGACGGGCTGCCGGCCCAGCAGCGCGGCTTCTTCCTGGCCGGTGACGACGTCTCGTGGACCGGCGGGTTCGCCGAGGGCGCGGTGAGCACGGCGCTGAACGCGGTCTGGGGGGTGCTGCACCACCTGGGCGGCGCCTGCGACCCGGCCAACCCCGGGCCGGGCGACCTGTTCGAGGCGCTGGCGCCGGTGGAGCTGCCGGAGGGGTGACCGGACACGGGGTGACGGGACACGGTTGAGGGGGCGGCCGGAGAACCGGCCGCCCCCTCAACCTTTCTGGCGTCCCGTCAGATCGCGCTCTTCGGCGTGACGTTGAGCAGCTCGAAGCCCTCCCGGGTGCAGTCCAGCCGGGCGAAGAGGTTCTCCGGGCCGGCCAGGCAGAGCCGGCGGATGCCGTGCTCGTGCAGCGTGGTGACCATCTTCGGCCAGTGGATCGGGCGGTCGAAGGTGTCCAGCAGCATGGTGCGCATCGCCTCGGCGGTGGTGACGATCGAGCCGTCCTGGTCGGCCACCACCGGCAGCCGCGGCGCCTCGACGGTGTAGCGGGCGAAGACCTGCTCCTCGGCCCGGCGGCGCAACTCGCCGAAGGCGGGCGCGTGCACCGGCGGGCGCATGGTGTAGAGCGAGTAGCCGCCCAGCTCGCTGACCCGGCTGCGGAACCGGTCCAGCGCCGGCTCCCGCAGGGTGAGCAGGTGGAAGCCCTCGTCCAGGTGGCCGGAGATGCCGTGCGGCTCGCCGAGCTCGTCGAGTTCGGCGAGCAGCTCGCGCAGCTTCTCCTCGGGGGTGCGCAGGAAGGTCAGGGTGACCATGTCCCGGTGCTCGGTGGCGAAGTACTCCTCCTCGCAGCGGGCGAGTTCGGCGGTGAGCCGGACGGCGTCGGCGAACGGCAGCGAGCCGGCGTAGGCGGCCGCGGCGCGCTGGCCGAAGCTCGGCCCGGCGCACAGCTCGGGGGCCACGCCGAGTTCGGCCTCGGCCCGGTCGGCCAGGGCCAGGCAGACCGTCAGGTAGGCGACCTGGGCGGCCGCGCCGTAGTCCTCGGCACAGGTGCGGTACTCGTCCAGCACCGAGTGGCCGAGCGCCCGGTCGGCCTCCTGGCGGCGGCGCCGGCCGTACGGGTCGAAGAGCAGGAACTCGCCCACGTCGGCGAACCGGGTGGGCGCCATGCCGGGGAAGACCAGCGCGGTGGGCGCAGCGGTGGGCTGATCGGTCGTCATGCCGCAGCTCCCGCCAGCAGGTTCTCCAGCTGCCGCTTGTCCGGCTTGCCGTTGCGGTTGAGCGGGAAGCGGTCCAGCACCTCGACCCGGTTGGGCCGCTCGTAGACCGGCAGCAGCTCGTTGATCCGCTCCCGCCACACCGCGCGGTCCTGCTGCCCCTCGTCCTCGACGAAGCAGACCAGCTCGCAGCCGCGCCGCTCGTCCGGCAGGGCGAGCACCTTGGCCAGCACGCCCCCGGCGGCCAGCTTGTGCTCGATGATCTCCGGGTAGAGGGTGTAGCCGTTGCGGTGGACGGCGAGCTTGCGGCCGACCACCGAGAGGTTGCCCGCCGCGTCCAGCCGGCCGAAGTCGCCGGTGCGGTACCAGCCGCGCTCCGCCGGCCGGAAGGTGCCGTCCGGGAGCAGCAGGCCGGTCATCATGTCGGGGGTGTCGACCTCGATCTCGCCGATCTCGCCGGCCGGCTGCACGGTGCCCTCGTCGTCCACGATCCGCAGCCCGATCCCGTCCATCACCTGCCCGCAGTCCACCGCGTTGTCGCCGGTGGCGAAGGCGATGTTGCCGAGCTCGGTGCTGCCGTAGCTGTCCAGCAGCGGCAGGCCGAAGGCGGCGACGTAGTCGTCGACCAGGCCGGGGCTGAGCGGGGCCGCACCGCTGCAGAACATCCGCACGGTGCGCAGCTCGGCCGCGGCGGCCGGGCGGCGCCCGATGATGTTGAGCATGCTGCGGTAGGTGGCCGGCGTGGCGTCCAGCACGGTGGCGCCGCAGCGCCCGGCCATCAGCAGGGTGTGGTCCAGGCGGCGGTAGGGGGCGATCACCAGCGAGCAGCGGGCCAGCCAGGCGATCAGCACCATGGACAGGCCGTACTGGTGCGAGAAGGGCAGCATGGGCAGCAGCACGTCGTCGGCCCGGTGCCCCATGTGGGCGGCGTTGCGCTCCAGGTTGGTCAGGAAGGAGCCGCCGGTCTTGACGATGCCCTTCGGCTTGCCGGTGGACCCGGAGGACCACATGACCAGCCCGTCCGGCAGCGCGCACCAGGTGCTGAAGTCCAGGGCGGCCGTGGCCGGGCGCTGGTCCGCGGCGGCCAGCAGCAGCTCGTAGAGGTAGGTCCGCGCGGACTCGGCGGCCAGCGGCGCGTCGTCGTCGACCAGGCACAGGGCCACGCCGGCGCGGGCGCAGATCTCCCGGGTCTCGGCCGGCCGGTCCTGCTGGTCGACCAGCACGATCGAGGCGCCCAGGTGCATCAGCGCGAAGAGCGCGGCCAGGTAGCCGACCGAGTTGCCGGCCTTGAGCAGCACCCGGGTGCCGGGGGCGACCTGCCGCTCGCGCAGCACCTCGGCGATCGCCAGCGCCTGCTGTTCGAACTCGTCGAGTCCCAGGACCGCGTCCGGGGTGTAGAGCTTGGCGGTCATCGGGGTGACGTCTCCCTTTCGTCTGTGGCCCGGGGGGGGCCCATCAGGGGGTAGGGAGGGGGGGTGGGGTGACAGAAAAAGTGGGCGGGGGGGAGGATAACCCGG
>NZ_JBNQTI010000143.1:0-4843 GCF_050325825.1 Kitasatospora sp. LaBMicrA B282 | reverse complement strand
CGGGCCCCGTCAGTGGCCCGGCCGGGCGGTCGGGTCGCCGAACACGGTGGCCAGGTGGGCCGCCAGCCCGGTGGCGCTCGGGTGGTCGAAGACGACCGTGGACGGCAGCTTCAGGCCGGTGGCCTTCTTCAGCTGGTTGCGCAGGACGACCGCCGTCACCGAGTCGAAACCCAGGTCGCGGAAGAGCCGGTCGGGGTCGAGCTGTTCGGGCGAGAGGTGGCCGAGCACGCCGGCCGCCTGGGTGCGGACCAGGGCCAGCAGCCGCCCGGTGCGCTCGGCCGGGGCGAGCGCGGCCAGTTCCGCGCGCAGTTCGGCCGGGCTGGTGGTGGCGGTGCCGCGCCCGGCCGTGGCGGTCCGGGCCCGGGTGGGCGCGGGGCGGACCAGGCCGCGCAGCAGCGCCGGCACCCGGTCGCTGCCGTGCAGCGCGCCCAGGTCCAGTTCGCTGGGCAGCAGCAGTGGTGCGCCGGCCGCCAGGGCGGCGTCGAACAGCGCCAGGCCGCGTTCGGTGGTCAGCGGCACCAGGCCCTCGCGGGCCATCCGGGCCAGTTCCACCTCGCCCAGGTGCGCGGTCATCCCGCTGGTCTGCTGCCACAGGCCCCAGGCCAGCGCCAGGCCCGGCAGGCCCTGCGCCCGGCGGCGCACCGCCAGCGCGTCCAGGAAGACGTTGGCGGCCGCGTAGCCGGCCTGCCCGGCGCTGCCCCACAGGCCCGCCGAGGAGGAGAAGAGCACGAACATGCCCAGCTCCCGGTCGCGGGTCAGCTCGTCGAGGTGCACCGCGCCGTCGACCTTGGCGCGCAGCACCGCGGCCACCCGGGCCGGGGTGAGCGCGGCCACCGCGCCGTCGTCCAGCACGCCGGCCGCGTGCACCACGCCGGTCAGCGGGTGCGCGGCCGGGATGCCGGCCAGCAGGGCCTCGACGGCGGTGCGCTCGGCCACGTCGCAGGCGGCGACGGTGACCTCGGCCCCCAGCGCCGCCAGCTCCTCGACCAGCTCCGGCACGCCGGCGGTGGCGGCGCCGCGGCGGCCGGCCAGCAGCAGGTGGCGCACCCCGTGGGCGGTCACCAGGTGACGGGCCATCAGCTGCCCGAGCCCGCCGGTGCCGCCGGTGACCAGCACGGTGCCGGCCGGGTCGAGCGCGGTCGGCATGGTGAGCACGTTCTTGCCGATGTGCCGGGCCTGGCTCAGGTGGCGCAGCGCCTCCGGGGCCTGCCGCACGTCCCAGGCGGTGACCGGCAGTCGCCGCAGCACGCCGCGCTCGAACAGAGCGACCAGCTCGGTGAGCAGCTGCTGGATCCGGTCCGGGCCCGCGTCGATCAGGTCGAAGGCGTGGTAGCCGACGCCCGGGTGGGCCGTCGCCAGCTGTCGCGGGTCGCGCAGGTCGGTCTTGCCCATCTCCAGGAAGCGCCCGCCGGGGCCGAGCAGCCGCAGCGAGGCGTCCACGTACTCGCGGGCCAGCGAGTTGAGCACCACGTCCAGGCCGCGGCCCTCGGTGGTGGTGCGGAACCGCTCCTCGAAGGCGAGGTCGCGGGAGGAGCCCAGGTGCGCCGCGTCGAAGCCCTGCCCGTGCAGCACCGGCCACTTGCCGGGGCTCGCGGTGACGAAGACCTCGGCGCCCAGGTGCCGGGCGAGCTGGACGGCGGCCATGCCGACCCCGCCGGTGGCGGTGTGCACCAGGACCCGCTCGCCGGGGCGGAGGTCCGCGAGGTCGACCAGGCCGTAGTAGGCGGTGAGGAAGACGATCGGGACCACGGCGGCGTCGGTGAACGACCAGCCGTCGGGCATCCGCACCACCAGGCGGCGGTCGGTCACCGCGATCGGGCCGAGCGAGCCGTCGATCAGGCCCATCACCCGGTCGCCGGGAGCCAGGTCGGTGACGGCGGCGCCGACCTCGGTGACCACGCCCGCGCCCTCGCCGCCGGTGGCGGCCTTCTCGTCGGGGTACATGCCGAGCGCGATCATCGCGTCGCGGAAGTTCAGGCCGCCGGCCTTGACCGCGACCCGGATCTCGCCGGGGGCGAGCGGGGCCAGCGCGTCGGGGGCGGCGGCCAGCGCCAGGTCCTCCAGGGTGCCGCGGGTGGAGGCCTCCAGCTTCCAGGCGGGGCTGGTGGCGGGGGTGGTGAGCAGGCCGGTGGCGGCCAGCCGGGCCAGCCGCGGGGCCAGCGGGGCGCCGGCGCGCAGCGCCAGTTCGGGCTCGGGGCCGGCGGCGGCCGCGGCCAGGGCGGCCAGCGACTCGGGCGTGCCGTCGTGGTCGACCAGGGTGATCCGGTCGGGGTGCTCGGCCTGCACCGCGCGCACCAGGCCCCAGACCGGGGCCACGGCCGGCTGCGGCAGGCCCTCGCCGGGCACCGCCTCGACGGCGCCGCGGGTCAGCACCAGCAGCCGGGTGTCGGCCAGCTCCTCGTCGGCGAGCCACTGCTGGACGGCCGTCAGGACCGCGGTCACCGACGCACGGACGGCCTGCGGCAGCGCCGCCGAGCCGGCCGGGTCGCAAGGCGCCGCGGGGCACTCCAGCACCAGCAGGGTGCTGTCGGCGGGCTGCGCCTCGGTCAGCCCGGCGCGGGTCAGCGCCCGGGCCAGGGCGGGGCTCGGCTCGCCGAGCACGGCGAACCGCTCGTTGCTCGGGGCGGCGGGCAGCGCGACCGCCTGCCAGCGGACCCGGAAGAGCGCGTCGGCCACGTCGGCGGCCGGCTGGGCCAGCTGTTCGGCGGTCAGCTCGCGGCTGACCAGCGACTCGATGTGGGCGATCGGCGCACCGGTGCCGTCCGTCAGGGCGACCGTGACACCGCCGCCGGGCGCCTTGGCGACCCGGACCCGGGCCGCGGTGGCGCCGACCGCGCCGAAGCTCACCCCGGTCCAGGCGAACGGCAGCCGGACGGCGCCGTCCTCGGGCTCGACCAGGCCGATCACGTGCAGCGCCGCGTCCAGCAGCGCCGGGTGCACGCCGTACCGGTCGGCCTCGCCGGCCGTCGGCTCCGGCAGCTCCAGCTCGGCGAAGACCTCCGCGTCGCGCCGCCAGAGCGCCCGCAGGCCGCGGAAGGCCGGGCCGTAGCCGTAGCCGGCCTCGGCCAGCCGCTCGTAGAAGCCCACGGCGGCCACCGGCTGCGCGCCGGTCGGCGGCCAGGGGGTCGGCTCGGGCTCGGCGGCGGCCGGTCCGGGGGTCGACTCGGGGGCCACCGTGCCGGTGGCGTGCCGGACCCAGCCCTCGCCGACCGGGCTGCCCTCCGGGCGGGCCAGCACCTCGACCGAGCGGGTGCCGTCCTCGCCGGCCTCGCCGACCAGGACCCGCAGATGGGTGCCGCCGCCCGGGGCCAGGGCCAGCGGCGCCTGCACGATCAGCTCCTCGATCCGGCCACAGCCCAGCTCGCTCGCCGCCCGCCGGACCGCCTCCACGAAGCCGGTGCCGGGGAAGAGCGCCCGGCCGCCGATCCGGTGGTCGGCCACCCAGCGGTGGCTGGCCAGGGCCAGCCGGCCGGTGGCCACCGCGCCGGCACCGCTGCCGACGCCGGTCTCCACCAGCGCGCCGAGCACGCCGTGCGCCAGCCCGGTCAGGCCCGCCGCGCCCACACCCGCCCGGGCCGACCCGACGGCGCCGGGCTCCTGCCAGTAGCGGCGGTGCTCGAAGGCGTAGGTCGGCAGTGCGGTGAGCGGTCCGTCGCCGAGCAGGGCCGGCCAGGACGGCGAGGTGCCGCCGGCGTGCAGCCGGGCCAGCGCGGTGAGCAGGGTCTCGGGCTCGGGGCGCCCGGGCTGCAGCAGCGGGACGAAGTCGGGGGTGGGGTCGGTGCTCTCCAGGCAGTCCTCGGCCAGCGTGGCCAGGGTGGCGTCGGGGCCGAGTTCGACCAGGGTGGTCACCCCGGCGGCGAGCAGCCGGCGCACGCCGTCGCGGAACCGCACCGCGCCGCGGACGTGGCGCACCCAGTACTCGGGGTCGGTCAGCTCCGCGCCGACCGGTTCGCCGGTCAGGTTGGAGATCACCGGGATCCGGGGCGCGGCGTAGGAGATGCAGTGCGCCAGGTTGCGGAAGTCGTCCAGCATGGGGTCCATCAGCGGCGAGTGGAAGGCGTGGCTGACCCGCAGCCGCTTGGTCCGCCGGCCGCGCGCCGCCCACTGCTCGGCCTGCGCCAGCACCGCGGCCTCGGCGCCGGAGAGCACCACCGCCTGCGGCCCGTTGACCGCGGCGATCGCCACCTGGCCTTCCTGGTCGGCCGTTTCGGCTCCTTCCGCCGACTCGGCCAGCTGGGCGAGCACCTCCGCCTCGCTCGCCTGGACGGCCACCATCGCGCCGCCGGAGGGGAGTTCCTGCATCAGCCGGCCGCGGGCGGCAACCAGCTTGGCCGCGTCCGGCACCGAGAAGACCCCGGCGGCGCAGGCCGCGGAGATCTCGCCGAGCGAGTGGCCGAGCACCAGGTCGGGGCGGATCCCGAGGTGCTCGAGCAGCCGGAAGAGCGCGATCTCCACCGCGAAGAGCGCGGCCTGGGCGTGCACCGTCGACTCGAGCTCGGCCGGCTCGGTCGACTCGAAGACCAGCGCGCGGACCGAGCGACCGAGCCGGCGGTCGAGGTGGGCGCAGGCCTGGTCGAAGGTCTTCGCGAAGACCGGGTAGGTCTGGTACAACTCCCGGCCCATGCCGAGGTGTTGGGACCCCTGTCCGGAGAAGAGGAAGGCGGTGCGGCCGCCGTGGGCGACCCGGCCGCGGACCACTGCCGGACTCTCCTCCCCCGCCGCGAGCGCGGCCAGGCCGGCCAGCAGCGCGGGGCGGTCGGCGGCGATCACCACGCCGCGGTGCTCCCAGGCGGCGCGGCCCAGGGCCAGCGAGCGGGCCAGCGGGCGCAGGTCCGCCGCCGGG
>NZ_JBNQTI010000142.1:0-25007 GCF_050325825.1 Kitasatospora sp. LaBMicrA B282 | reverse complement strand
CTCTTCCGATCTGACCCGCCGCCGGGCCGGCCCGGGGCAGCCGGCCCGGCTCAGCGGGCCCGGACCGGGGGTACGGGCTGCTCGGCCGGTGCGCCTGCCCGGGCCGGCTGCGCCGTCACCGCTCCGCCCGCCCGCGCGGGGCGTTCCCGGTACCAGAGCCAGACCAGGCCGGTGGCCACCAGCAGCAGGGCCGCCACCAGCCGGAAGCCGGTGTCCATGGCCCGGGTGAAGGCGTCCAGCACCTGGGCCCGCCCGGCCGGGTCCAGGGTGGCGGCGTGCGCCAGGGTGTCCGCGGTGGAGTGGCCGGGGCCGCGCAGCCCGGCCGGTACCGCACCGGTGAAGCGGCCGTTCAGCACGGTGCCGACCACCGCGACGCCCAGGGCGCTGCCCAGTTCCCGGGTGGAGCTGTTGAGCCCCGAGCCCAGCCCGGCCTGCTCCGGCGGCAGCGAGCCGACGATCCCGGTGGAGAGCGGCGGCATCGAGAGCCCGGCGCCGGCGGCCATCACCACCAGGGCGAGCGCGTACAGCGGGTACGGGGTGTGCCGGTCGGCCAGCGAGAGCAGCAGCAGGCCGGCGCTGACCAGCAGCAGTCCGGAGATCGCCACCGCCCGCGGCCCGAACCGCCGCACCAGCGGCACGGTGCGCCGGGAGACCAGCAGCATGGCCAGCGCCAGCGGGGCGATCCCCAGCCCGGTGGCGAGCACCGAGTAGCCCTTGACGTACTGCAGGTACTGGGCGTTGACGTAGAAGAGCGCGAACATCCCGAAGAACGTGGTGCCGATCCCCAGCGCGCCGGCGCGCACCTTGGGCAGCCGGAACAGCCGCGGGTCGAGCAGCGGGTGCGGGTGGCGCAGCTCGTAGCCGACGAAGCCGGCCAGCAGCACCGCCGCGGCGGCGAAGGCAGTCAGCACCGGCAGCGAACCCCAGCCGTTGTCCGGGCCCTCGATGATGCCGTAGAGCAGTGCGAGCAGGGCGGCGGTCAGCAGCGCGGCGCCGACCGGGTCCTGCCGGGTGCCGCGCAGCGGGGTGTCCGGGACGGTGGTGGCGGCGAGCCGGCAGAACAGCAGCGAGATGGGCGCGACCACCAGGAAGAGCGCCTGCCAGGGCAGGAACTGGAGCACCAGGCCGCCCACCGCGTTGCCGGCCACCCCGCCGAGGCCGGTCATCGCGGCCCAGGTGGCGATCGCGTGCGGCCGGCGGGCCGGTTCGATGGCGCCGACGATCACCGAGAGGGTGGCCGGCAGGATCAGCGCCGCACCGACGCCCATCACCACCCGGGCCGCGATCAGCTCGCCGACGGTGCCGCTGGCGGCGGCCGCGCCGGCGCCGAGGGTGAAGACGGCGAGTCCGGCGGTCAGCGCCCGGCGGTGGCCGTAGTGGTCGCCGAGCACGCCGGCGGGGATGAGCAGGCCGGCGAAGACGATGACGTAGCAGTCGACGATCCACAACAGCCCGGCCGAGGACGGGTGCAGCGCGCTCGCCGCGATCTTGGGGATCGCGAGGTTGATCGACGCCACCATGCCGACGGTGAGGACGACGCAGGCACAGAGCAGCGGCAGCAGCAGCCGGCTCGGGGCGGGTGAGGTGGTGGTGGAGGCCATGTCCTCCACGGTAGGAGGCCAGCGGATTGCATACAAATGCCTATACGGCAATCAGTCATTTACTCGAACGCATTCCGCTCGCCGGCCCTGGTAGCGTGCGCCCGTGCCCACCAGCGACCCCCACGCCTTGCCCGTCGGCGAGAGCGCCCCCGTCGGCCACCCCGGCCCCGACGTCCGCAGCACCCTCGACCTCAACCTGTTGACCACCCTCGACGCCCTGCTCACCGAGGGCAGCGTGGCCGGCGCCGCGACCCGGCTGCACCTGTCCGCGCCCGCCGTCAGCCGCGCGCTCGGCCGGATCCGCAAGGCGCTCGGCGACCCGGTCCTGGTCCGATCCGGCAACCAACTGGTCCCCACCCCACGGGCGCTGGCCCTGCGACCCCGGGTGCGCGCGCTGCTGGAGGAGGCCCAGGCGCTCTTCACCGGCGACCCGGCACCGGACCCGGCCACGCTGCGCCGCACCTTCTCGCTGGTCGCCCACCACGAGGTGGTGCACGCCATCGGCCCCGCCCTGCTGACCCGGGTGGCCCGCGCCGCGCCGGGCGTGGTGCTGCGCTTCCTGCCCGAGTCCAGCGGCGACAACGCGGCGCTGCGCCTCGGCGAGGCGGACCTGGAGATCGGCGTGATCGCCGGCGCCGGCCCGGAGACCAGCGTGGCACCGCTGGTGACGGACCATCAGGTCGGGGTGGTGACCCCGGACCACCCGCTGGCCCGCGGCACCGTGACGCTGGCGCGGTTCGCCGCCGCCCGGCACGTGGTGGCCGGGCGGCGCGGCCGGCTGCGCGGCCCGGTCGACGACGTGCTCGCCGAACACGGCCTGACCCGCACCGTGGTGGCCGCCGCGCCCACCTTCGCCGCGGCGCTGCTCCTGCTGCCCGGCACCGGGCTGACCACCATGGTGCCCGAGCGCCTGTGCCGTTCGGCCGTCGCCGCGCTCGGCCTGCACAGCTTCGAGATCCCCGCCGAGCTGCCCCCGCTGCCCATCTCCCAGGCATGGCACCGCCGCTACGACAGCGACGGGGCGCACGCCTGGCTCCGCGAGCAGATCACCGCCGCGGCCCGGGAGCAGCTCGGCTGACACACCTGCGCCGACCCCGCGCTACGGCAGCAGCACCAGCCGCCCGGTGGTGGAGCCCTCCGCGACCCGCTGGACCGCATCCGCGGCCGCGCCCAGCGGCAGCCGCTCGCTGACCAGCGGGCGGACCAGCCCGGCGGCGGCGAGCTTGGTCAGCTCCTCGTGCGCGGCGTGCACCGCGGCCGGGTCCTTGGTGTTGTACAGACCCCAGTGCAGGCCCAGCACCGAGTAGTTCTTCACCAGCGCGTGGCCGAGCGGCGGGGTCGGGATGGTGCCGCTGGCGAAGCCGACCACCACGATCCGGCCCTCGAAGGCGACGCACCTGGTGGAGCCGGTGTAGGCGTCACCGCCGACCGGGTCGAAGACCACGTCCGCGCCGCGCCCACCGGTGGCCGCCTTGACCTGAGTCACGAAGTCCCCGGCCTCACCCGCCGCCTTCCGGTCCACCACCAGGTCGCAGCCCAGCTCCCGGGCCGCCGCGGCCTTCTCGGCCCCGCCGACGACCCCGATCACGGTGGCACCGGCCGCCTTGCCGAGCTGCACCGCCGCGCTGCCGACCCCACCGGCCGCGGCGTGCACCAGCAGGGTCTCCCCCGGGCGCAGCGCGGCCCGCCGGTGCAGCGCGAACCAGGCGGTCTGGTAGCCGATGTGCAGCGCGGCCGCCTCCGCGTCGTCCAGCGCGTCCGGGGCCGGGAAGAGCGCCCGCCCGTCCAACAGGGCGTACTCGGCGAAGGCGCCGGTGCCGGCCACCGGGTTGCCGATCACCCGGCGCCCGTCCGGCAGTTCACCGCACAGCTCGACGCCCGGGGTGAACGGCAGCGGCGGCTTCACCTGGTACATCCCCAGGCACATCAGTGCGTCCGGGAAGTTGACCGCGGCCGCCCGCACCCTGACCAGCACCTGCCCGTCGCCGGCGACCGGCTCCGGCACCTCGTCGACCAGCCGCATCACCTCGCGCGGCAGCCCCAACTCGCCGACCTGCCAAGCCTTCACTGCGTGCCCTCCACGTTCGGCTCCAGCCCGTCCACCAGCTTGCGCTGCAACTGGTTCATCCCCACCAACCAGCCGTCCGGGTCGGCCGCCCGGTGCGCGTAGTACCCCGCCACCTCCGGGTGCGGCAGGACCAGGAAGCGCTCCTCGCCGATCGCCCGCAGCACCTCGGCCGCGACCTGCGACGGCTCCAGCGCGCCGTCGGCGAGCAGCGCCCGGCCCACCGCACCGGACTCCTCCAGGATCCTGGTCCGCACGCCCTGCGGGCAGAGCGCGTGCACCCTGACCCCGCGGTGCCGGTAGGTGGCCGAGAGCCACTCGGCGAAGGCCAGCGCGCCGTGCTTGCTGACCGAGTACGGCGCCGAGCCGAGCATGGTGAGCAGCCCGGCCGCCGAGACGGTGGCCACGAACCGCCCCGCGCCGCGCTCCAGCCACTCGGGCAGCAGCAGTTCGGCGGCGCGCACGTGCGCCATGACGTTGACCTCCCAGGCCGCCGCCCAGGACTGCTCCGGCGCGTCGGCCCCGCCGCCGGGCGCCACGCCCGCGTTGGCGCAGTAGACGTCGATGCCGCCGCCCAGTTCGGCCCGGGCCGCCTCGATCAGCGCCGCCACGCCGTCCCGGCCCGCCGCGTCGCCGGGCACCGGGTGGCCGCCGATCCGGGCCGCGACCTCCCGGGCCGCCGCCGCGTCCAGGTCGTTGACCACCACCTCGGCCCCGGCGGCGGCGAACGCCTCGGCCAGTGCGGCACCGATGCCGCCGCCGGCGCCGGTGACCACCACCCGGGTGCCGGACGCCACCGCCGTCCCGCTCACAGGCCGCCGCCGATGGTCACGCCGCCATCGACCACCAGGGTCTGCCCGGTGATCCAGGCCGCGGCGTCGGAGAGCAGGAAGGCGACCGCGCCGGCCACGTCCTGCGGCACCCCGAGCCGCTTCAGCGGATAGGGCGCGGCGGCCTCCTCCTCGCGGCCCTGGTAGAGCGCCTCGGCGAACTTGGTCTTCACCACCGCCGGAGCCACCGCGTTCACCCGGATCCCCGGGCCCAGCTCGCCGGCCAGCTCCATGGTGAGGCGGCTCAGCGCGGCCTTGCTGACCCCGTACATCCCGATGCCGGGCGAGGTGCGCAGCCCGGCGATCGAGGAGACGTTGACCACCGCGCCGCCGTGCTCGCCCATCCAGGCCTGGTGGGCGAGGCGGGTCCAGCCCAGCGGGGCGAGCACGTTGACCGCGAAGATCTTGGCGGCGGCGGCCGGGTCGGTGTCCAGGATCGGGCCGAAGATCGGGTTGATCCCGGTGTTGTTGACCAGCAGGTCGAGCCGGCCGAAGGTGGCCATCACCTGGGCCACCGCGTCCTGCTGGTGCCCGGGGTCGTCGGCCTTGCCGGCCACGCCGAGCGCGTGGTCGGGTCCGCCCAGGTCGCGCACGGCCTCGGCGAGCGGCTCCGGGTTGCGGGCGGTGATGCAGACCCGGGCCCCGCGGTCCACCAGCTCACGGGCGATGCCCAGGCCGATGCCCCGGCTCGCACCGGTGACCAGCGCCACCTGTCCCTTGAACGAAAGCGTCATGGCGGTCCTCATGTGATCCGTGCGGTGATCGGGTGATCCGTGCGGTGATCGCGACTCGCGAGTAACTAAGCGCTTGCTTAGCATCTGGGTCACCGGGCACACTGTCAACCACCACGGACCTCCGTCGCGGGGCCGCCCCGCACCCGGCCGCCCGCCGCGACCCGGAGCTGTCCGATCCACGTGCGAGGATGTCGACCATGACCACCGCGCAGGACCTCGCCGACCTGTGGCCCGGGGAGCGCCCCGAGGCCGCGCGCCGGCTGCTGCTCGCGGCCGTCGACTCCTTCGCCACCCGCGGCTACCACGCCACCACCACCCGGGACATCGCCACCGCCGCCGGGATGAGCCCCGCCGCGCTCTACATCCACTTCCCCTCCAAGGCCGCCCTGCTGGCCGAGATCAGCCGCAACGGCCACGCCGCCACCCTGGCGCTGGTCGAGGCCGCGGTCGCCGACGGCACCGACCCGGTGGCCCGGATGCGCCGGCTGGTCGAGGACTTCACCGCCTGGCACGCCCGCGGCCACACGGTCGGGCGGATCGTCAACTACGAGCTGCGGGCGCTGCCGGAGGCGGACTTCGCCGAGGTGGCCGAGCTGCGCCGGCGGATCGAGGACGCGGTGATGCGGCTGATCGAGGAGGGCGTGGCCGCCGGCCGCTTCACCGTCGCCGAGACCCGCACCACCGCCCGCGCGGTCACCTCGCTGGGCATCGACGTGGCCCGCTGGTACAACGAGCGCAGCAGCGAGACCCCCGACCAACTCGGCGCCCGCTACGCCGACCTGGTCCTGCGCATGCTCGGCACCACCGCCTGAGGCTGCCCTCGGGCGGTGGTACCGAGCGGTGCTGCCGAGTGGTGCTGCCAGGCGCCGGGTCGCCCGGGCCGGGCCCGGGCGTTACTGCGGCTGGGGCAGCGTGCAGCCGGGCAGGTTGAGGTCGAGCTGGTTGCCGGGGTCGAAGCAGGCCGGGATCTCGTAGGTCTCCTCGGCGTAGTTGGTGCCCTGGTGGACGGTGACGTTGCCGCTCTGGTCGACCTCGCACGGGTTGTCCACCGTGCACTGCTCGCCGTTCTCGTTGCCGGTGTTGTTGACCGCCACCACCAGCCCGGTGTCGGTGTCGATCACCGGGGAGCCCGAGGTGCCGCCGATGGTCTGGCACTGGGGCGTGTAGCGCACCGAGTCCTTCCACACCCAGCTGCCCTCGTCCAACTGGTAGACGAAGCCGTCGATCGAGCACGAGTAGGTGGCCTGCCAGTAGCCGGAGACCACCTCGATCGGACTGCCGGCCACCGGGTGGTCGGCCGAGAGGGTCAACGGGTTGATGCCGTACTGCTGCTGGATGTCGGCGTAGCTGTTCGGCAGCTGGTACAGGGTCACGTCGGTGTTGGTCATGGTGGCGTACACCACCGTGCTGGCGGTCAGCGTGCCGATGCCGTTGCCCGAGTCGTCCAGCAGCGTGAAACTGCGGCTGGAGGGCTGGTTCACGATCACCTGGCCCGGGTCCGGCATCCCGCTCTCCAGACAGTGGCCGTTGGTCATCACCAGGGCGGGGTCGGTGGGCTGCGAGTTGGGCAGGCGGATCAGCGAGCCGGAGCAGTCGTCCAGCGCGACCGTGCCGGCGAAGCCGACCGAGCCCGCGCGGCCGACGGCCAGGTGCTGGGTGGGGACCCCCGGCACCGGCTGGGCGATGGCCTGGGCGGGCGCCGCGCCGGCCAGGGTGCCGGCGGCGCTCGCGGCGCCCAGCAGGGTCGCTGCCAGCGCGCCGAGGAGGGACTTCTTCACAGGGGACTCCTTGTCGTGGGGGGGTGGATCCCGAGTGCGGTACCGCGAGTTGGGGTGCGGTTCCGCAAATTTGGCGCGGACATGACTACGTGTCAAGAGTGCGTGCACCACTGAGCCGGGACCCCGGCCGTGCCCGATCCCGGCTCCAGCCCTGGCCCGGTATGCGCCGTCTGGGTAGAATGTCGGGGGTTCTCAGCCACCGTGGGGGCCAGCACGATGAGCGACGACGCACCGGCACCGGCCGGCCCCGGCACCGCCGAGGGCCCGGGCCCCCGCGTCCCCGGCACCCCCACCCGCTCCCCCGCCGAACCGCCGCTCGACCTGCACGCGGACTTCGGACAACTCGCCGCCCGACTGCGCGCCGCCGTCGACCGCGGCCACTGGCTGGACGCCTACCTGCTCTGCGCCGGCGCCGGCCAACTGGCCGAGGACCGGCTGCAGGGCGTCGACCGGTCGCCCCGCCGGCTCGCCGACCGGCTGACCCAACAGGCCGGCCACCCGCTCGCCCGCACCGCCGGCGAGTTCGCCCGCGACGGCCTCGACCTGGCCGGCGCCGCCACCGGACGCACCCCCGCCCGCCGCGCCGCGCTGGCCCGCTGCACGGCGCTGGGCACGCTGGCGGAGGCCCTGGCGGAGCGGGTCCTGGACGGGCGGGGGCCGGACGGCTCCGCGGTGGCGCCGTCCCCGGAGGCGGCCGCGCTCACCGAACTGCTGCACCGGGCCACCGCCGGCCGCCCACCGGCCGGGCTGCTGCGCCCGCCCGGCTGCTTCGCCGGCTTCGACCTGCACCCCGACGACCTGGTGGCACTGGCCGAGCTGTTCGCCGCCGACCACCCGGCGCGGGAACGCCCGCTGCTGGTCCTCGGGGTGCGCACCGCGGGCAGCTACCTGGCCCCGCTGGTCGCCGTCACGCTGCGCCGCCTCGGCTACCGCGCGGTGCACTGCGCCACCACCCGCCCCGGCCTGCCGACGCTGCCCGGACGGGCCGCCGAGCTGCGCCGGCTGCGCGCCGCCGGGGGCACCCTGCTGCTGGTCGCCGACCCGCCGCTGACCGGCGGGTCGCTGGCCGCCGTCGCCGCCCGGGCCGAGCGGGCCGGCTTCGACCGGGCCTCGGTGGTGCCGCTGTTCGCCTGCTTCACGGACACCGCCGAGGTGCCGCCGGCCCTGGCCCGCTACCCCTGCCGGGTGCTGCCCGGCACGGCCTGGCGGGCCCGCGCACTGCTCCGGCCACCGGCGCTGGCCCGGACGGTGGCCCGGCTGCTGGCACCCGGCCGCCTGCTCCACCTGGCCGCCCCGGCCGACCCCGGCCCGCCCTGCCGGGCGCACCACCTGGCCGTCCCGCTCACCGCCGAGGTCGCCGAGCCCGACGGCCGCACCCGCACCCTGCCGCTGCGCGCCGAGTGGGTGGGCGTGGGCTACCTGGGCGCGCACACGGCCGAGGTCGCCGCCCGGCTGCCCGACCTGGTGCCGCGGGTCCACGGCTTCGCCGACGGCGTGCTGCTGCGCGAGCGGCTGCCCGGCGAGGAGCACCCGGCCGAGCCGGTGACGGTCTGGCAGATCGCCCGCTACACCGCCGTGCGGCAGGACCGGCTGGCGGTCCCGCTCGACCGGTCGCCCGCACTGGCCGGCCGCCGACCGGTCTGGGAGGTCGCCGCCGAGCTGCTGGCCCCCGCCCTCGGCCGGCTCGACCCCGCGCTACGGCCCACCCTGCTGCACCCGCTGGCCCGCGCCGTGCTGACCACGCGGCAACCCTGCGTGGTCGACGGCCGCACCCGCCCCGAGCAGTGGGCAGCCGCCGCCGCGGGCAGCTGGCGCAAGACCGACTTCGCCGAGGGCGCCTTCAGCCTCCGCGACCTGGCCGGCTACGACGCCGCCTTCGACCTGGCGGGCGCCGCCGACGACCTGGCCGTCACCGCCGAGCCGAACGGCACCGTGGCGGAACTGGCCGGCCGCTCCGCCACCGCCGAGCGCGCCGCCGAACTGCGCACCGCCTTCGCCCGGCTCACCGGTGAGCGGATCCCGGACGCCCGCTGGTGCCTGCTGCGCCTGGTCCACGTCTGGGACGCCGAACGGCTGGCCGCCGCCGGACTCGGCCCGCCGGTGGCGGCGGCCGTCGCCCGCCGAGCCAAGGCCCGGATCGTGCAGCGGTTCCTGGCCGGCGTCTACCTGGCCGACCTGGACGGCCCCGGCGCACCGCCGCCCGGCCCGTGGTGCGTGCTGACCGTCGACGGGGTGCTGGAGAGCGAGGCGCTCGGCTTCCCGGCGGCCGCCCCGCAGGGCATGCTCGCGCTCCGCGCACTGCGGGCGCACGGCTGCCGGGTGCTGCTCGCCACCGGCCGCCCGCTGCCCGAACTGCGCGACCGCTGCGCCGCCTACCGACTGCCCGGCGGGGTGGCCGAGTACGGGGCCCGCTGCCTGGACGCCGCCCACGGGCTGGTCGAGGAGCGGCTGCCGCCCGGCTGGCGCGCCGCCGAGGCGGGCACCCTGCGGGCCCGGCTGGCCGAACTGCCCGGAGTGCGGGTCGACCCCGCGGGGCGCTGGTGCGTGCGCGCCTCGGTCGGGGACGGGGCGCGGCGGACCCGGCTACCCGCGGCGGCGGTGGACCGGCTGCTCGCCGACCGGGCGGTGGACCGGTGGTACACGGTGGTGCAGGGCGCGTCCGAGACCGACTTCCTGCCCCGCGGCACCGACCCGAGCGGCGGGGTCCGCACCCTGCTACGCCTGCTGAGCTCGGCCGAGGACTCTGGCAGGGGTGGCGAGGGGCGGGGACGGGGTGGCGAGGGGCGGGGACGGGGCACAGGCGTGGCGGACGACGGCGCGGCGGGCCCGCCTGCGCTGGCGGTCGGCGCCGGGCGAGCCGACCTGGCGCTGCTCCGCTGGGCCCGGCTCGGCCTCGCCCCCGGCAACGGCGCGCCGGAGCTGCGCTCGGGCGGGGTGCCGGTGCTGCGGCGGCGCCACCAGGCGGGGCTGGCGGAGGCGGTCGGCCGGCTGATCGGGCACCGCCCCGGCGGCTGCCCGCAGTGCAAGCCGCTCTTCCAACCACCGGAGACGGAGGCCCTGTTGGCCGTCCTCGCGGTGCCGGGCGCCGACCCCCTGACCGCCCTGGCCCAGCTGACCCGGGCCACCGCGCGCGCCGTCCGCCACCCGAGCCCGCGCAGCAGCCGGTGAGCGTCTGACCCGGCGGGCAGCCCGGCTCTCTACTCCTGGTCCTGGTCCTGGTCCTGCGCCTACTCCTTCCCCCGCTCCAGCGACTCGGCGAGCCTGCGGGCCGCCCAGACCACGGTCTCGCGCTGCCGGGCCCGCTCCGCGGCGTCGTCCCGGGCCTCCGCACCCGAGAGCATCCGGGCGATCTGCGGCACCGCGAACCACCAGGCCGAGATCGCGAGCAGCAGGAAGACGAAGTGCGCGGCGTCGACCTCACCGGTGACCGAGCCGGACGCCTGGGCGTCCAGCAGGGCCTTGACCTTCTGCTGGTAGTGCCCGGTGCGGGCCGGCTCCTCCGGGACCGCCCGGTCGAACGCCAGGCCCTCCCAGTGCAACAGTCGAACCAGGTGCGGGTGTTCGGCGTGGTAGTCGAAGGTGCGACCAGCGAAGTCGCCGATGTCGTCGACCCGGATGGACGCCAGCGGGACGGCGGCGGCGATCTTCGCGAGCTCGTCCGAGAGCACCGTGGCGAACAACTGCTCCTTGTCGCCGAAGTAGTTGTAGAGCCGCTCCTTGTTGACCCCGGCACGCCTGGCGATCCGGTCGACCGTGGTGCCGTGCGGACCGAAGGCGGCGAACTCCTCGGTCGCCGCCGCCTTGAGCTTGCGCCGAGTCTCCTCAGTGTTCCGCGTCATCGCCCGAGTCTATGACCAACGAAATCGTTGACAACAGCGCCACGACGGGGCCGGGCATGCTCGCGAAGGTGTTCCCGGGCGCGGCGGATCCGGTGGCAGCCGCTACCACCCCCGGTCAGCGGGGCCGGCTCCCGCGCGGCCGGCAGACCCACGACCGACGCCACGCAGGCGGCGGTAGAGCCGCCAACCGCGGGTGCGCAGCCGGTCGGGCTCGGTGCCGACCGGGGCACCGTAGCCGTCCAGCCAGCGCTGGAAGTGCTCGGGGGCGGTATCGGCCCGCACCACCAGGCGGGCGATCCGCAGCGGGTCGTCGGCCGCCGAGCTGAACGCACCGGTGGCCGCGCAGGCACAGGTCCAGCCGGCATCCTGCACCCGGCGCCGCACCGCGAGGCTGGAGTAGCCGTGCGGATAGGCGAAGGCACTGACCTGGTGCCCCAGCGCCTCCTCCAACTCGGCCTTGCAGCGGATCAGTTCGGCGGAGACGCGCCGGCCCGGCAGCACGTCGAGCTGCGGGTGGGTCTGTGAGTGACCGCCGATCTCGACGCCGAGCGCGTCCAGTGTGGTGAGTTGACGCCAGGTCAGCATCTCGGCCGGTGGCAGCAGACTGCCGCCCGGCGGCTCGCCGGGCACGTGCACCGCGCCGGTGGTGACGAAGAGGGTGGCCGGCAGGTCCCGTTCGGCCAGCGCCGGTGACACCGTCCAGTAGAAGTCGGCGAAGCCCTCGTCGAAGGTGAGCACCGCCGCCCGCTCCGGCAACGGGTGCCCACCGCGCTGAGCGGCGACCAGCCGGCGCAGCGGAACCACGGTACGACCGCTGTCGCCGAGCCGGGCCAACTGCTCGGCGAAGGCCCGCGGCGTGACGGTGAGCGGCGCGATCCAGTCCGGCGGGTCGTCCTGCACCGCGTGGTAGAGCAGCACCGGCACCGCGGTCACGGCACACCCCACCGGGGTACGTCATGGACCCGCGCGCTCCCGGGCGCGCCCGGCCCGACTCGGGCGCGCACCGGGGACTGCGGTGGCTGGAGGGAGTGTGGTGGGTCGGGGGAGTGCGGTGACTCGATGCGATGGGCGGCGGCGACCGGCGCGCGGCGCATCCGGGCTTCGGGGCTCCGGGTGCCGCCGGTGTCGACCGGTCCGAGCAGGTGCCCGCGCAGCCGCACCAACGCCGGCGCGCCACCACCGGAACCCAGCGAGCCGGAACCGACCGGGGGGCGTGACACCCACCGGATCACCGGTTCCGACGCGACGGTCCCGGCGGGTGTGCCGAGCGAGTCGCGGGCGGCAAGGCGGGGGCAGGCCACCGCGGTGCGCCGGTCGGGGCCGTTCATCGCTCCCCCGAAAAGGGGGAGTTCGGGGCCAGGGGCCTCAGGACCCCCGGGCACTGCCCGGCCGGCGACCGGCCGAGCGCCAGTGAAGCGGCGGCGCGGCGGGGCGGTGTTGCCGGGCGGGGTGGTGTTCATGGCGGGGTGGTCGGGCTTGCGGACTTCATGACGGGGACACTCATGACGGGCTGCCCCTTCGGCGGCGCGCGAAGGCTGCGCGGCGCAGCCGCGAGCCCTTGACTGCTGGCCTGCTTCGGGCGATCCCCTGCTCCCCCGGTGACTCCCCGCCTGCTTCCCCGCCGCCCCCGGACGCCCGCCGCACCCGCGCACGCCCCGCTCCCCGCGAGCCGCCCCTGCACGATTGCGGTACCAGGGCCCCATCATGGGCACCCTGCTCACGGAGGGTCAAGGGATTATCAGGGCATACCAGACTATTTGCCCAGGGGTTTACCCTCACCCACGAGGACACCCCGAGGCATGGAGACATGCGGGGCGGGGCGGTACCCCGGCGCCAGCCGCATCGACGGGACGCCGCCCCCTCCTAAGCCCCGTCCCCACCGCCTCCCGCGATGATGCGCTTGGCGATCTCCTCGGGGCGCATCGGGCGGCCGAAGTGCCAGCCCTGGGCGCGGTCGCAGCCCATGGAGCGGAGGCGGTCGGCGTGGTCGGCGTTCTCCACGCCCTCCGCGGTGACCGTGAGCCCCAGGTTGTGGGCCAGGGAGACCAGGCCGCCCACGATGCGCCAGCCGAGCACCTGTTCCCGGCCGGACTCCTTGAGGTCGCTGACGAAGGAGCCGGCGATCTTCAGGCCGGAGACCGGCAGGTCGCGCAGGTAGGCGAGGTTGGACCAGCCGGTGCCGAAGTCGTCGACGGCGAGCGAGACGCCCATGTCCACCAGCGAGTTGAGGGCGCGCAGCGACTCGTCCTTGGGGCCGAAGACGGCGCTCTCGGTGATCTCCAGCTGGAGCCGCTTGGGTTCCAGACCGGTGTCCCGCAGGATCCGGTCGATGTCCGAGACCAGGCCGGCGTTGCGCACCTGGCGCACCGCGAGGTTGACGTTGACCTGGGGGGCCCGGTCGCCGAAGCGGCGGACCCAGTCGGCGGCCTGGCCGCAGGCCTGTTCCAGCACCCAGCGGCCGAGCGGCATGATCAGGCCGGTCTCCTCGGCGGTGCCGATGAACTCGTCGGGGCCGAGCACGCCCAGTTGCGGGTGGCGCCAGCGGACCAGGGCCTCGACCGCGTTGAGCGAGCCGTCGGCGAGTGCGCAGAGCGGCTGGTAGTCGATGAAGAACTCGCCGCGGTCGAGCGCCACCGGCATCCGCACCGAGACGGCGTACCGGCTGACCGAGCGGGCGTTGCGCTGCGGGTCGAAGAGCGTCCAGCGCCCGCGGCCCTCCTCCTTGGCCCGGTACAGGGTCAGGTCGGCGGCCCGCACCGCGGCCATCGGCGTGGTGGCCGCCACCGGTCGCTCCAGCACGCCGACGCTGGCGCCGATCGCCAGGCGGTGGCCGTCGATCGGCACCGGCTTGGCGAGCGAGGCCAGCACGGTCTTGGCCGCCGCCACCGCCTCCTGCTCGCCGCGGCAGTCCTCCAGGAGCACCACGAACTCGTCGCCGCCGAGCCGGGCCACCAGGTGGCCGAGCGGGCGCAGCGCGGCCTCCAGGCGCAGCGCGACGGCGGACAGCAGCTGGTCGCCCATCTCGTGGCCGAGCGAGTCGTTGACCACCTTGAAGCCGTCGAGGTCGACGTAGCAGAGGCCGAACCGGGCGCCGGGCTCGGGCGCCTCGAAGATCGCCTCCAGCCGCTCGAAGAAGGCCGAGCGATTGGGCAGGCCGGTCAGCGGGTCGTGGGTGGCCTGGTGGCGCAGCCGCTCCTGGAGGCGGTAGCGGTCGGTGATGTCCTCCAGCATCGCCACCTGGTAGACCGGCGTGCCGTCGTCGTCGCGGATCAGCGAGACGGTCAGGTGGGTCCAGACCACCTCGCCGTCCTGGCGGTAGTAGGGCTTGTCGAAGGAGAAGTGCTCGCGCTTGCCGCTGACCAGCTCGGCGTAGGCCTCCCAGACGCCGGGGGTGTCCTCGGGGTGTACCAGGTCGTTGACCCGGCGGCCCTGCATGTCCTCGGGGCGGGCGCCGAAGATGTCCTGCAGCGCCTTGTTGACCGCCAGGATGTTGCCCTCGACGTCGCCGATCCCGATCCCGATCGCGGCGCTCTCGAAGAGCGCCCGGAACCGGGCCTCGGACTCGCGCAGGGCCCGCTCGGCCTCGCGCCGGGCGCTGTCGGCGGCCAGCCGGATGGCCTCCTGCTCCTGCAGGGTGCGTTCGCGCAGCGCGGCGGCCCAGCCGGCGGCGAAGGCGCCGGCCAGTTCGGCGTGACCGCCGCTGCCACCGCTGCCACCAGTGCGGCCTGTGCGGCCGGTGCCACCACCGCCACCGCCGCCATCGCTGCCGCCGGCCAGCAGGGCGATGGCGCGGGAGAGCAGGTCGGGGTCGGTGAAGTGGGCCTCGACCAGCAGCGCGCCGGCCTCGGCGGCGGGGCCGGCGTCCAGCGGGGTGGTCGCGCCGGCGAGCTGCAGCAGCTCCAGGCTGCGGGTGACCAGGCGGTTCAGGGCGCCGGGGTGCATCGCGGCGCCCTGGCTGCTGCGCAGCAGGCTCGCCCACTGCTCCGGGTCGGGGCCACGGGCGACGACCGACTCGGGCGCGGGGGCGCCCGGCGAGCCACCCGCCTCAGCGGGAGCAGGTGCGGCCAGGGCTCTGTCGCCGGCCGGCGGAGGGGCGGTCACGTCAGGCGCCCCACGCCGACCACGCCGACCATCCGCTCGGGGTGCTCCCCGACGGCGGCCGGCTCGTCCGGGCGCCACTGCGGCAGGTAGACCACCCCGGGCTCGACCAGCTCGAAGCCGTCGAAGAGGCCGGTGATCCGCTCGACGGTGCGCATGGTCAGCGGGGTGGGCGTCTTGCTGTACAGGTCCTGGTGGGTCACGGTCTGGTCCGGGCGGCCCTCCGCGGAGGCGTGGCAGATGGCCAGCGCGCTGCCCTGCGGCAGGGCCTCGCGCAGCGTGCGCATGATCCCTTCGGGGTCCTGCTCGTCGGTGACGAAGTGCAGCACCGCGACCAGCAGCAGCGCCACCGGTTCGCCCTCGCCGAGCAGCGCGGCCACCTCGGGGCGGGCGAGCAGGTCGACCGGGTCGGTCAGGTCGGCGTCGACCACCGTGCAGAGCGGGTCGTCCTGGAGCAGCAGGCGGCTGTGCGCGACCGCGACCGGGTCCTTGTCCACATAGACCACCCGGCTGTCCGGCTGGATCTCGCGGGCCACCTCGTGCACGGCGCCGAAGGTCGGGATGCCGGAGCCGACGTCCAGGAAGCGGGTGTAGCCCTGCTCGGCCAGGAAGGTGACCGCGCGGCGCAGGAAGGCCCGGTTGGCGCGCATGATCCGCGGCAGGTCGGGCCACATCTTGATCGCTTCGCGGGCCATCTCGCGGTCGGCCGCGAAGTTGTGCGAGCCACCCAGGTAGTAGTCGTACACCCGGGCCGCCGCCGGCCGGTCAAGATCCATACCCGCGGGCACCCACGGAGGTCGCCGCATCAGGGACCCCTTCCGACACAGAAATAGACAAGAGGCACATAGATCATCCTATGAGCGCAGCGTGACTGCAACCGGCTCGACCCCGTCCCGAGAAGCCCCCGAGACCGTCACGATCAGGGTGTTCGCTGTGCGAACAGCGCGACCTGCGACATGGCGAATACCGGCGGGCACCGCGAATACCGGCGGTCGTCCACCGGCGGGCACGCGAATACCGGAGCCGAGAATACCGGCGGACAATGGCGGCATGGCAGGACGGATCGAGGACTACGCCCTGCTCGGCGACCTGCAGACCGCCGCGCTGGTCGGCCGGGACGGTTCGGTCGACTGGCTCTGCCTGCCGCGCTTCGACTCCCCCAGCTGCTTCGCCGCCCTGCTCGGCGACCAGCGGCACGGCCACTGGCGGCTGGCTCCCGCCGCCCCCGGCTACCGCGCGACCCGCAGCTACCGGCCCGGCACCCTGGTGCTGGAGACCCGCTGGCAGGGCCCGGACGGCGCGGTCCTGGTGACCGACTTCATGCCGCAGCGCGAGCGCGACCCGCGGCTGATCCGGATCGTCACCGGGCTGGCCGGGCAGGTGCCGCTGGCCGGCGACCTGCGGCTGCGGTTCAACTACGGGCGGGTGGTGCCCTGGGTGCGCCGCACCGACCACCACCGGGTGGCGGTGGCCGGCCCCGACTCGGCCTGGCTGCGGGTGCCCACCGGCGTGCACACCTTCGGGCAGGACGGCGCGACCCGCTCCGAGTTCACCGTGCGGGCCGGCCAGGCGGTGGCCTTCACCCTCACCTGGCAGCCCTCGCACCGCACCGGCGCCCGGCGGGTCGACCCCGCGCGGGAGCTGCACGAGACCACCGCGCGCTGGCAGGACTGGGCGGCCGGCTGCCGGTACCGGGGGCCCTCGCGGGAGGCCGTGCTGCGCTCGCTGATCACCCTCAAGGCCCTCGCCTACGCGCCGACCGGCGGGATCGTGGCCGCCCCGAGCGCCGCGCTGCCCGAGGTGCTGGGCGGCGAGCGGAACTGGGACTACCGGTACTGCTGGCTGCGCGACTCCAGCATGACCCTGGCGGCCCTGCTGCGCGGCGGCTTCCGCGAGGAGGCGGCGGCCTGGCGGCGCTGGCTGCTTCGGGCGATCGCCGGCGACCCCGGGGACCTGCAGGCCGTCTACGGGGTGGCCGGCGAGCGCGGACTGCCGGAGGCCGAGGCCTCATGGCTGCCCGGCTACGCCGGGTCGGCGCCGGTGCGGTTCGGCAACGCGGCCGTCGGCCAGCTCCAACTCGACGTCTACGGCGAGGTGCTGGACACCCTGCACCTGGCGTTCAGCGCCGGGGTGCCGATGGAGCGGCAGGTCTGGGGGTTGCTGAAGGCACTGCTCGGTTACCTCTCCGAGCACTGGCGGGAGCCGGACGAGGGACTGTGGGAAGTGCGCGGCGAGCGGCGGCACTTCACCCACTCCAAGGTGATGTGCTGGGTGGCGGCGGACCGCGCGGTGCGGCTGGCCGAGGCGACCGGGCTGCCCGCGCCGGTCGAGCAGTGGCGGGCGCTGCGGGCGGCGGTGCACCGGGACGTCTGCGCACACGGCTACGACCCGGACCTCGGGGTCTTCGTCCAGGCCTACGGTTCACGGGAGTTGGACGCCGCCACGCTCTTCGTGGCGAAGACCGGGTTCCTGCCGCCGGACGATCCGCGGGTGCGGCGCACGGTGGCGGCGGTGCGGGACGGGCTGGACCACGGGGGCTTCGTGCGGCGCTACGCGGCCACCACCCCGGACGGGCTGCGCGGGCGCGAAGGGGCCTTCGTGGCCTGCTCGTTCTGGCTGGCGGAGGCGCTGGCCACGATCGGCGAGGCGGACGAGGCGCGGGAGCTGTTCGACCGGACCGTGCGACTGGGCAACGACCTGGGGCTGCTCGCCGAGGAGTGGGACCCGCTGACCGGGCGCCACCTGGGGAACACCCCGCAGGCGTTCAGCCACGTGGCGCTGGTGAACGCCGCCTTCGCGCTGTCCGGGCAGTAGTGGCCGCACTCGAGTGACCACGCGCGGGTGGCCGCACGCGGGTGACCACACACGAACGAACAGCTTCCAACGAAAATTCCCAAAATCCGATGCACGAGTCTTGACCTCTGTGATGGGTGACATGTGTCATTGCACAGTCAGCTGGCACTGTCGCACTCCCATCCCTCACAGAGAGTCAGGAACCCCCTGTGCCCACAGTCCGTACTCCGCTCGGCGGCCGGGCCCGACGCCTGCTGCTCGCAGGCCTCGCGCTCGCGGTCACCGCAGCAGGATTCACCGGCACCGCGAACGCACAGACCCTCACCTCCCCCACCCCGTCGGCCGGTTCCGACGCCGCTGCCCACCCGGCCGACCAGGGCTGGCAGCAGCTCGACGGCGCCTGGGTCCAGCTCGGCACCACCCATCCGCACGCCATGCCCAACGCCGCCGCCCACGCCGCCCAGCAGGCCGCGGCCGCCGGCCCGACCGGGCACGGCTCCACCCGCAACAACTACGACCTGCAGATGACCTACCGCGGCAGCCAGGACAGCATCGGCGTCACCACCGGCCCGCCCGAGGTCTACCTGGTGTACTGGGGTAGTCAGTGGGGCTCGGCCGGCACCGACCCGGGCACCGGCGACACCACGCTGACCGGCGACCCGGACAGTGCCGCCCCCTACCAGCAGGAGTTCTTCAAGGGGCTGGGCAGCAGCACCGACACCTGGTCCAAGGTGATGACCCAGTACTGCGAGGGGATCGCCACCGGCAGCGTCTCCTGCCCCGCCGGCGCCAACCACGTCGGCTACCCCGTGCCGGGTCACACCCTGGCCGGGGTCTGGGTGGACAACGCCGCGCCGTCCCCGCAGGCCGCCACCGAGCCGCAGATCGCGGCCGAAGTGCTCGCCGCCGCCCGGCACTTCGGCAACACCGGCGCCAACCAGAACCGCAACGTCCAGTACGTCATCAACACCCCGCAGGGCGAGGACAGCGACAAGTGGAAGGAGCTGGGCTACTGCGCCTGGCACACCTTCACGCGCAGCTCCTACGGCACCCTCGCCTACACCCTGATGCCCTACCTGACCGACGTCCCGGACTGCGGCACCAACTGGATCAACCCCGGTGCGCGCGGCCGCCTCGACGGCTACGGGATCATCGGCGGCCACGAGTACGCCGAGACCATCACCGACCAGAACCCGATCGGCGCCTGGACGGACGCCACCGGGCAGGAGATCGGCGACAAGTGCTCCTGGATCCCGGTCGGCGCGAACGGCGGGATGTTCAACCTGCCGCTGGCCACCGGGAGTTTCCCGGTCCAGACCATGTGGTCCGACTACGACCACCTGTGCATGGGCAACGACCCGCTGGTCACCAACCCGGCGCTGCTGGTGACCAAACCCTGCGACCAGACCGCGCAGCGGGGCGTACCCGTCGACTACGCCGTGCTCGCCTCCGACGCCGCCGGCCGGCCGATCCGCTACGGCGCCACCGGCCTGCCCGCCGGGCTGTCGATCGACCCGGCCACCGGCCGGATCACCGGGCGCAGCAACGCCAACGGCTGGCAGCGCGTCACCGTGACCGGCGCCGACGACCGGGGCAACGCGCAGAGCCAGAGCTTCTGGTGGGGCTTCTTCCCGGGCCCGCAGGTCGGCTGCCAGCCGATCGAGCAGCTCATCGACCCGGGCTTCGAGAACGGCACCGCCGACCACGGCGCCTGGAACGCCTCGGGCTACAACCTGATCACGCCGTCCAGCGCGCACGCCCCGCACAGCGGCTCGGGCTACGCGTGGCTGGGCCAGAACCCCAGTGACTCGATCACCCAGTGGGTGGAGACCACTCCGGGCTACACCAGGATGACGCTCTCCTTCTGGCTGAACATCACCGGATCGGCCTCCGACAGCACCGCGCCGCCGACCGACTTCGCCGGCGACACCCTCACGCTGATCCTCTACGACCAGTACAGCGGCGCCGAGATCGGCGCCGTACACACCTGGAGCAACCTGGACGCCACCAACGGCTACCGGTACCAGTCCTTCGACCTCACGCCGTACGTGGCCAAGGAGTTCGGCTCCACGGTGGGCATCAGGCTGTCCGCCCGCTCCAGCAGCGGCAAGACCGCCTTCCTGATCGACGACGCCTCGGTCCACCTGACCTGAGCCGTCGTCCCGGGGCCCCTGCCGTCGGCGGACGGCAGGGGCCCTTGCCCGTGGGCGGACGGCAGCGGCCCTGCCCGTGGGCGGACGGCAGCGGCCCTGCCGTCCACCGGGCCGACTGCCGACTGCCGACTACTCGACGGTGACCGACTTGGCCAGGTTGCGCGGCTTGTCCACGTCCCGCTCCAGGGCGACCGCGGCGTGGTAGGCCAGCAGCTGGAGCGGGATGTTGAGCAGCAGCGGGTCCAGCTCGGGCTCGTTCTTCGGCACCAGCACGCTGTGGTTGGCGAGCTTGGCGTCGGGCGCCCGGTGGGCGACGGCCAGCACCCGGCCGGCCCGGGCCCGGATCTCGCCCAGCGTGGTGAGGTTCTTGTCGAGCAGCTCGTCGTCCGGCACCAGGGCCACGGTGGGCAGTTCGGGGCTGATCAGGGCCAGCGGACCGTGCTTGAGCTCGCTGGCCGGGTAGGCCTCGGCGTGCACGTAGCTGATCTCCTTCAGCTTCTGCGCGCCCTCCCGGGCCACCGGGTAGCCGCGCACCCGGCCGATGAACATCATGCCCTGGCAGTTCGCGTACTCGGCGGCCAGCTCGGCGATCTCCTTCTCCTGCTCCAGGATCTCGCGGATCTGGCCGGGCAGCGCCTTGAGGCCGTCGACGATCCGGCGGCCGTCGGCCGGCGAGAGGTCGTTGATCCGGCCGAAGTGCAGCGCCAGCAGCGCGAAGGCGACCACGGTGGAGGTGAACGCCTTGGTCGAGGCCACCGAGATCTCCGGACCGGCGTGCAGGTAGATGCCGCCGTCGCAGGCCCGGGCGATCGCGCTGCCGACCGTGTTGACCACGCCGAGCACCCGGCCGCCCTTGCGCTTGACCTCCTGCACCGCGGCCAGCGTGTCGTAGGTCTCGCCGGACTGGCTGACCGCCACGTAGAGGGTGTCGGCCTCGATCACCGGGTTGCGGTAGCGGAACTCCGAGGCGGGCTCGCTGTCGGCCGGGATCCGGGCCAGCTCCTCGATCAGCTGGGCGCCCATCTGCCCGGCGTAGTAGGCGGACCCGCAACCGATGATCTTCACCCGGCGGATGTCGCGCAGCTCCCGGGCGTCCATGTTGAGACCGCCCAGGTGCGCGGTGGCGAAGCGCTCGTCCAGCCGGCCGCTCAGGGTCCGCTCGACCGCGCTCGGCTGCTCGTGGATCTCCTTGATCAGGAAGTGCGAGTGGCCGGCGGTGTCGTAGGAGTCGATCTCCCAGTCCACGGTGGAGGGCTGGCGGTTGGTCGGCCGCGCGTCCTCGGTGAAGGTGCTGAAGCCGTCGGCCCGGACCACCGCGAGCTCGCCGTCCTCCAGGTGCACCACCTGACGGGTGTAGCGGACCAGCGCGGCCACGTCGGAGGCGACGAACATCTCCTTCTCGCCGATCCCGAGCACGATCGGGCTGCCGTTGCGGGCCACCACGATCCGGTCCGGCTGCTCGGCGTCCACCACCGCGATGCCGTAGGTGCCGACCACCAGGGCCAGCGCGGCGCGCACCGCGTCCTCCAGCTCGGCCCCCTCGGTGCTGTGCGCGGCGACCAGGTGGACCAGCACCTCGGTGTCGGTCTCCGACGCGAAGACGGCGCCCTCGGCGGTCAGCTTGGCGCGCAGCTGGTCGGCGTTCTCGATGATGCCGTTGTGCACCACGGCGAACCGGCCGGCGTTGTCCAGGTGCGGGTGGGCGTTGGCGTCGCTCGGCTCACCGTGGGTGGCCCAGCGGGTGTGGCCGATGCCGGTGGTGCCCTTGAAGCGGGCCGGCACCGAGGCCGCCAGGTCGGCGACCCGGCCCTTGGCCTTGCGCAGCTTGAGGCCGCCGCCCTTGCCGGTGACCGCCACACCGGCCGAGTCGTAGCCGCGGTACTCCAGGCGTTGCAGGCCCTCGAGCAGGAAGGGGGTGGCGTCCTTGGGACCGATGTAGGCGACGATTCCGCACATGCTGCTGGGTCTCCTGAAGGTTGACCTGAGGGTGGACGGTGGTGCTGAGGGTGGTGGTGCTGAGAGTGGTGGTGCCGACGGTCGGTCCCGCCGGGGCGCGCGCCGGACGGGGGCCCGCCGGCGGTGGACGATCAGTCGGTGGACGGTCGGCCGGTGGACGGTCAGCCGTAGACGATGCGCCGCAGCTGCCGGGCGGACAGCTCGGGGGCCACCACCCGGCGGGCGGGCAGCTCCTCGGCGATCCGCTGGAAGATCTGGTCGTTGGTCAGGCCGCGGGACTGGAGTTCGCCGTGCCGCCGCTGGACGAACTCCGCCGTGGTCTCGGAGAAGTACGCGAGCACCTCGGCCACCACCCGGGCCGCCTCCCCGGGCCCCAGCACGCTGGTGCGGGTGAGGTGGGCGAGCAGGTCCGAGTAGAGGGGCTGGGGCGACTGGGGCGAACTGGGCACGGAGAGTGATCCTAGGCTGAGCGTCTGAAATGACAAAGAATCCTGCCCGAAATCGGGCAGGATTCTCAGCTTGGGTCACGCGAATGCTCTAACGGGACGGGTGGGACGGGTGGGAACCACCCCGGCCCGCCCTGTCCTAGCGGACCGGAGCGGCGGAGCGGTCGCGGCGGAACACCCGGCGGCGGGCGGGCTGGTCGGGCAGCCAGCCGAAGGCCAGCGAGCTGCCGATCAGGCCCAGCAGCAGCCCCAGCAGGAAGCCGCCCAGGTTGGAGGTGACCCAGGTGGTCAGGGTGAGCAGCACCGCCAGGATCGAGTAGAAGAGCCGCTGGGCCGGGTTGAAGAGCAGCAGCAGCCCGCAGACCAGCAGCACCAGCGGGACCAGGTAGCCGGCCAGGCCCTGCATCCCGATGTGCAGGACCACCCCCAGCGGGGCCTTCTCGGTGAACAGGATCTCGCCGCCGGCCAGGGTGACCAGCAGACCACCCCAGAACGGACGCCGATCGCGCCAGGCCCGGAAGGACCGTCGCGGGGTCACCGCGAGCGGGGTCGCCGCGAGGGGGACGGGCGCGAGCGGGGCGGGCGCGACCGAGGCAGGCGCGGCCGAGGTCACCTCGAGCGCGGCGGTCGGCGGCGGGCCGGTCTCGACGGCGGGCTCCGCGGTGACCGCCGCGATCGCGGCGAGGGCGAGGTCGGGCGTGCTTTCCCCCGCAGCCGCGGGGACCGGGGTGCCCGCCGGCTCGGCGACGGGCACCGGGGGCTCGGGCGGGGGCTCGGCCGCCCCCGCCGTCGGGGCGTCCGTCATCCTCAGCAGCCCGTACCGCTGAAGCTCAGGTGCATCCCGGGGAGCGTGAACGAGCCGGCCGTGGTGGCCCAGTTGTTCTGCCGCAGGTTCTGGATGACGACGCGGTCCGCCTGCTGGCCGAAGACGCCCGGCCGGCCCTGGACTCCCGCCTTGTCCAAGGTGCTGGCGTCGTTGCCGATCTCGATGTTGGTGAACGAGGCGTCGCCGGAGAGTACGTCGGAGTCGGTGGTCAGGTTGGTCGCCTGGACCGGCGAGGAGCCGCCACCCGCGGTGATCTTCAGGTTGATGCCGCCCAGGTTGACGCTCTGGCACAGGTTGGACAGCGTGGCGGTCTTGATCGCCGAGACCGCCACGAGCACCTGTCCGCCGGTGTGCCCCTGGTTCGGGCTGTGCGGGATCATGTGGTCCATGTCGCCGTACTGCTCGAACCCGTGACCGTCCAGATTGGTCGCGGTCACCGTGAAGGGCAGGCCGGAGATGGCGAACTGGGCGGCCAGCACCCCCTGCGCGGTCATGACCATCAGGACGCCGCCGGCCACGCAGGCCGGAATCGCCATCAGGGCGGCCCGGCGCAGCCGGACCCGGCCGCGGCGCGGCGGCTCTGCGGACTGCGGCTCGGGGCCGTCCGGCACCACGCCCAGCTCTTCGGACCGATCCATGAATGCTCCAGGGAGGTAGTGGGGGATCCGTGATCGCATCGGCATGTCGTCCTGGCGCGGACAGCGTCTGCGGCGGGCAGCTCATCATCGATCAAGTTGCGTCCCTGGCAGGGGATTTGATGATCCAGACCCGTAGCATGAGAGCTGACTGGAAGTTACCTCGGGGTATCCGGAGGGTCAAGAGTTCGCGCGCGGAACCACCGGCCGCGCCGGCGCAGCTGCCGACCGCACCGCCGAGTCCTCCACCGCGCACGGCAGCAGCGGTCTCCGCCAGCCCGCCCCGGCCGCCTCGGCCCGGGCCACCCGGTCCGCGGCTACGGCCGGCCCGAGGAAGGCGGCCAGCGCGAAGTGCGCCAAGCTCGGGAGCAGGTCCGGGAGTTCGTCGTGGCGGCCGGCCGCGATGGTGCGGTAGATGGTGGAGTAGACCCCGCCCACCACCGAGTCCACCAGCAGCTCCCCCGACACCCCCGGCGGCGGCACCGGACACCCGGTGAACAACCGCCGCATCCGCACCCGGAACTGCTCGCGCACCAGCCGCCCGGCCGGACCCACCGCGTCCACCTCGACCACCGCGACCGTGGCGAACGCGGGCACCTCGGCCAGGATCGCCAGCACCACCCGCAGCGCCGCGTGCAGGCCGTCGCACCAGTCGCACTGGGCCGCGAAGGCCTCCTCCATCCGGCGGATCACCACCGCGGTGCCGTGCCGGTGGGCGGCCAGGAAGGCCTCCTCCTTGCCGCTGAACTGCTCGTAGAAGACCGGCCTGGTCACCCCCGCGGCCCGGCAGATGTCGCTCACCCGGGCCCCGGCGTAGCCGTGTGCGGCCACCGTATGGACCACCCCGTCCAGCAGCCGGTCGCGCTGGGTGGCGGCCACCACCTCGGCGGGCAGCCGGCTCGGGCCGCGCCGGATCGAGCGGGCCGGATCGCGACCGCTGCGCGTCCCGGGAAGGATGAACTCTCCTGGGGTTCTTTCGAGTTCGTCGTCCAGTTCAAGATTTGTCGGCAACTTCCGCACCATCCCTTGACGCTGGCGTGGGCCAGGTTTAGAACCTTCCCAGGTTTTCAAATGTCTTCACTGTTCCGGCGCTGTCGCGGCTCCCCCGCCCCGGCGCCGCTCGGGGCGGCACCCGCCCCGCTCCTGACGGGCTCCGGTGATCGGCGGTGGCAGCCGCCGGCCGGCCCGGTTCCGGCACCGGCAGACCGGGCCGCTCGTGGCGCCGAGCGGCCCGGCCCGGCCGGCCCCGCCCG
>NZ_JBNQTI010000141.1:0-25034 GCF_050325825.1 Kitasatospora sp. LaBMicrA B282 | reverse complement strand
CCACGTTCTGCACTGGTCCCGCTGGCGCCGCAGACGCCAACACCAGGCCCGGACCAGCCACTACAAGAGACGAGGCCACAGCCCAAGAGCTGAAGCCTCGTCAGGTTAAGCACCGTTGCAGTACTAGGACCTGCCGGGCTCACAGCTCGCCCAGCCCGGCCTCCTCCAGGTCCAGCGCGTGCTGCAACCCGGCCCGGGTGGCCTCGCTGATCCGGCGGTCGGCGTAGAGCCGGTGCAGCTCGGCACTCTCCACCGCGATCAGGTCCCGGCGCAGCCGGCGGTAGGCCAGCACGGTGGCCTCGTCCTCCGGCGGCTCCTCGTCGGAGAGCCGCAACCGGGCGTGGTCCAGCCGGGCCTCCAGGTCGCGCCGCATCCGGTCGGCCACCACCTCCTGCACCGCCTCCGCGTCCAGCAGCGACTCCAGCCGCTCCAGCGAGACCCGCAGCACCACCTTGGCGGCCCGCGCCTCCTCGCGCGCGGTGGCCTCCGGCTCCAGCGCGATGCCCGCGGCGCGCACCACCGGCGCGAGCGTGAAGCCCTGCACGATCAGGGTGCAGGCGACCACCGCGGTGGTGAGCACCAGGACCAGTTCCCGGTAGGGCATCGGCTGCCCGTCGGGGGCCAGCAGCGGCACGGTGAGCGCGGCGGCCAGCGGCATCACGCCGCGGGTGCCGGCCCAGGTCATCACCGCGGGCACCCGCCAGTTGACCGGCGGCCCGCCGGCGGCCGCCCGCCGCCGCTGCAGGAACATGGCCAGCGGGAAGACCCAGAACAGCCGGACCAGCAGCACCGCGCCGGCGATCAGCAGCGCCTGCCAGAACCAGCCCGACTCCGCGGCGTCCAGGTCGCGGATCATCCCCGGCAGCTCCAGCCCGATGACGGCGAAGACCACGCTCTCCAGCATGAAGACCACCGTGCGGTAGACGGCGTGCACCTGGAGCCGGATCCGGGCGTTGGTCAGCCGGTGGCCCTGGGCGCCGAGCACCACCCCGGCCACCACCACCGCGGTCACCCCGGAGGTGTGCAGGTCCTCGGCGACCACGTAGGCCGCGTACGGGGTGACCAGCGCGATCACCGTCTCCAGCACCGGGTCCTCGGTGCGCACCCGGATCGCCGCGACCACCGCGGCCGCCGCCCCGCCGACCGCGGCGCCGCCGCCGGCCAGCAGCAGGAACTGCCCGCCGGCCCCGGTGGGCGAGAAGGCACCCGCGGCGCCGGCCGTGCCCGCGATGCCGACCGCCACCTTGAAGAGCACCAGGCTGGTGGCGTCGTTGAAGAGGCTCTCGGACTGCACCAGGGTCTGCACCTTGGCCGGCAGCGAGAGCCGGCGGCCGAGCGCGGTGACCGCCACCGGGTCGGTGGAGGCGAGCACGGCGCCCAGCACGAAGGCCATCGAGACGGGCAGCGGGGTGAGCAGTGCCGCTATCGCGCCCACCACGAAGGCGCTGGCCAGCACCAGCCCGAGGGCCAGCACGGTGACCGGTTTCCAGACCGCGCGCAGCTCCCGCCAGGAGATCTCCTCGGCGGAGGCGTAGAGCAGCGGCGGCAGCACCGCGACGCTGATCACCTCCGGCGGCACCTGGAACCGCGGCACGAACGGCAGCAGCTCGACCAGCACCCCGGCCACCACCAGCAGCGAGGGCGCCGGGATGCTCCAGTGCCGGGCGCCGGTGGCCACCGCTGTCGCGAGGACCACCAGCAACAGGACCGTCGTGACTCCGCTCACCTCTGGTACGACCTCCGCTCGGGCTGATGGTATGAAGGGTCATTCTAGGAATGAGTGTCTGTCAGTGTCCGGGCCGTCCAGGACCGGGTGCTCGGGGAGGATTCGCATGATCCAGATGGTCGCCCGGCTGGTTCTCAAGCCGCTGGCCAGGGCCCTGTACCGGCCGACCGTCGAAGGACTGGCCAACGTCCCGCGCAAGGGCGGGGTGATCCTGGCCAGCAACCACCTCTCGTTCGTCGACAGCGTGGTGATCCCGCTGACCGCGCCGCGGCCGATCAGCTTCCTCGCCAAGGCCGAGTACTTCACCGGCAGCGGCTTCAAGGGCCGGCTGTCCAAGGCGGCGTTCCAGGCGATCGACGCGGTGCCGGTGCAGCGCGGCGAGGTGCACCTGGCGCAGGCGGCCCTCGACTCGGCGCTGGCGATCCTGGAGGACGGCAAGGCCTTCGGCATCTACCCCGAGGGCACCCGCTCGCTGGACGGCCGGCTCTACCGCGGCAAGACCGGCGTGGCCTGGCTGGCGCTGACCGCGGGCGTCCCGGTGGTGCCGGTGGCGCTGGAGGGCACCGAGGCGATCCTGCCGGTCGGCCGGAAGCGGCCCCGGCTGCGCAAGGTCACCGTCCGGTTCGGCGAGCCGCTGGACTTCTCCGAGCTGCACGGCCAGGCCCGCTCGGCCCGGGTCCGCCGCGAGGTCACCGACCAGGTGATGGCCGCGATCCGCGAGCTGTCCGGCCAGGAGCAGGCCGCGGTCTACAACGAGAGCCCCAAGGCCGCCTGAGCCGCCACCGGCTCCGGGCCCGGCGCCTCGACCCCGTCCTCGGCCGGCCCCTCCCGGCGCAGCAGCGCCGCGTAGCGGCCGCCGAGGTCGAGCAGGTCCTGGTGGCTGCCGAGCTCGACCACCCGCCCCGCGTCCAGCACCGCGATCTGGTCGGCCTGCCGGATCGTGGAGAGCCGGTGCGCGATGGTGATCGTGGTGCGGCCCACCGCCAGCGCGTCGATCGCCTGCTGGACGGCCCGCTCGGTCTGGTTGTCCAGCGCGCTGGTGGCCTCGTCCAGGATCAGCACCGGCGGGTTGCGCAGGATGGTGCGGGCGATCGCCAGCCGCTGCTTCTCGCCGCCGGAGAAGCGGTAGCCGCGCTCGCCGACCAGGGTGTCGTAGCCGTCCGGCAGGCCGGCGATGTGGTCGTGGATCTGGGCCGCCCGGGCGGCCTCGACCAGCTCGGCGTCGGTGGCGTCCGGCTTGGCGAAGCGCAGGTTGTCGGCGACCGAGGCGTGGAACAGGTAGGTCTCCTGGGAGACCACGCCGACCGCCGCCGCGATCGTCTCGAAGGCCAGCTCGCGCACGTCCACCCCGTCGATGGTGACCCGGCCGCCGGTGACGTCGTACAGCCGCGGCACCAGGTAGCTCAGCGAGGTCTTGCCGGAGCCGGTCTCGCCGACCAGGGCCAGCGAGCTGCCGGCCGGCACGGTGAGGTCGACCCCGGCCAGGGTGCCGGCCGGGCGCTCGGGGTCGTAGCCGAAGTCGACCCGGTCGAACCGGACCTCGCCGCGCACCGCGGGCAGCCGCACCGGCGCGGCCGGCTCGGCGATCTCCACCGGCAGGTCCAGGTACTCGAAGATCCGCTGGAACAGTGCCAGCGAGGTCTGCACGTCCACCCCGGTGGAGAGCAGCTGCACCGAGGGGCGGAAGAGCTGCTGCTGGAGCGAGACGAAGGCGACCAGGGTGCCGAGCGAGACGACCGGCGCGCCGCTGCTCGTGGTCAGCCCGGCCGCCCAGTAGATCACCGCGGGCATCGCGGACATCACGATCTGGATCACGTTCATCCGCCAGCGGCCGGCCATGCTGGCCCGCACCTCCAGCTCGGCCAGCTCGTCGCTCTGCTCGGTGAACTCGCGGGAGAGCGAGTCGGAGCGGCCCATGGTGCGGCCGAGCAGGATGCCGCTGACCGAGAGCGACTCCTGGACGGCCGAGGAGAGCCGGGCCAGCTGCTTCTGCCGCTCGGTGGTGATCTTGCGGCGCTCGTTGCCGACCCGGCGGCTGATCCAGACGAAGAGCGGGAGCAGCAGCAGCGAGACCACGGTCAGCCGCCAGTCGAGCGCGACCATGGCGACCACGGTGGCGACCACGCTGGTCAGGTTGGAGACCAGCGAGGTGGCGGTGGAGGTGACGGTGGACTGCATGCCGCCGATGTCGTTGGCGATCCGGGACTGCACCTCGCCGGTGCGGGTCCGGGTGAAGAAGGCCAGCGACATCCGCTGCAGGTGGCTGTAGACGCCGGTGCGCAGGTCGTGCATCACCCGCTGGCCGACCGTGGTGGAGATCAGCGTCTGCAGCACGTTGAAGACGCTGTTCACCACGGCGGCCGCGATCATGCCGAGCGCGAGCAGGGTGAGCAGGCCGGTGCGGCGCTGCGGGATGGCCACGTCCAGGGTCGCCCGGAGCAGGAACGGGGTGACCACCGAGACCACGGCAGAGGCCGCGACCAGCAGGCCGACGACCGCCAGCCGCCCGCGGTAGGGGCGGAACAGCCGCAGGATCCGGCGCAGCTGGGCGGGCGGGCGCGGCTCGCCCGGGGCTTGGGCGGGCGGCGTCCAGTCGATGGTGTCGGGCCTCACGGGACCTCCCTGACGGCGGCGACGGCATGAAGAGGATAGCTCATTGTTAGCAGACCTAATAATGAGCTATCCCCCACCCGCTATTCCCGCCGCCCCCGCTGCGGCCCGTACGTCCGCGCCGCCTTGCTGGAGAGCCCGCCGAGCCCGCCGGCCGGCAGCAGTCGGGCCAGCGCGACCACCGCCCTGTAGCGGCGGCTGGGCACCGACAGGCTGCGGCCGCGGGCCAGGTCGCGCAGCGCCTCGTCCACCACGCGCTCGGCCGACAGCCAGCCCCAGGCCGGCACGTTCTTGGTGCCCATGCCGGCCCGCTGGTGGAACTCTGTGCGGGTGAAGCCCGGGCAGAGCGCGAGCAGCCGCACCCCGCTGCCGCCCAGGTCGCGCGCCACGCCCTGGGTGAAGCTCACCATCCAGGCCTTGCTCGCGCCGTAGGTGCCGCGCGGCAGGAAGGCCGCCACCGAGGCCACGTTCACCACCGCGCCGAAACCGCGCTCGCGCATCCCCGGCACCGCGGCGCTGGTCAGCCGCAGCACCGCCTCGACGTGCACCTTGACCATCGCCAGCTCCTGCTCCAGCGGCGCGCTCAGGTAGCCGCCCTGGTTGCCGAAGCCCGCGTTGTTGACCAGGATCCCCACCGGCCGCTCGGCGTCGCGCAGCCGCTCCTCGACCGCGGCGATGCCCTCCTCGGTGGCCAGGTCGGCGGTGAGCACCTCGGCACGCACCCCGTAACGGTCGGCCAGCTCGGTGGCGGCCTCCTTGAGCCGCGCGGTGTCGCGGGCGACCAGCACCAGGTCCTGGCCATCCCGGGCCAGCCGGCGGGCGAAGGCGGCGCCGATACCGGCCGTGGCGCCGGTGATGAGAGCAGTTGTCATGGCGCGACCGTAGCTGGTCGGCGCACTGACGGGGAATCAGCCCCCGGGTCCGGGGGCCGGCCGGAAGGCGGCCGTCAGCCCTTCGCCTTGGCGGCGGCCGCCCGCTGCTTCAGCTTGGTCACCCGGCGCCGGTAGGCCCGGTGCACCCGCTGCAGCGCGACGAACTCCTCCATCCGGTCACCCAGGGTGAGCTGGTACTTGACCCGCAGCGGGGTGCGCAGGTCGCGGATCCGGTCGGTGCCGATCTCCCGCAGCAGCCGGCTGACGTGCTCCTGGTAGACGGCCCGGTAGGCGCGGTCGCCGTCCGGCACCCACCAGAAGAACATCGGGATCTCCTCGACCAGGCAGTTGTAGTCGTAGGAGCGCAGGTTGTCGCGGAACCGCTGCTCGGGGCGGGCGGTCAGCCACTCGCGGACCAGCTCCATCGAGCGGACCCGGTCGATCAGGCCGCGCGGGTTGGTCCGCCCCTGGGTGATCGAGGGGTCGTCCAGCTCGCGCTCGCGCCAGTGGTAGATGTGCTCGGAGAGCACGTCCACCGCCTCGGCCAGGTAGTGGTGCGGCACGCTGACCGGGGCGTCCTCGTACAGGATGCCCTCGGGGTAGCGGATGCCGGCCTCGTCGAAGAAGCTGCGCCGGTAGACCTTGTTCCACGCGGTGCGGTCGGTGACCAGCGGCGGCAGCTCGGTCACGTGGGTGCGCAGCCGGGTCTCCTTGAACGGCTTCACGTGCGCGCCGGACTGGTAGTAGCCGGTGGAGCGGAACCGCTTGACGTTGCCGCAGGCGAAATCGGAGCCGGTCTTGTCCAGCGTGCTGATCATCAGCTGGTAGGCCCCGGGCGGCAGCGAGTCGTCGCTGTCCACGAAGGCCAGGTACTCGGTGCCCGGGGTGAGGTTGCGCCAGCCGGTGTTGCGGGCCGCCCCCAGGCCCTGGTTGCGCTGGCGGACCAGCCGGAACCGGTGGTCCGCCGCCGCGTGGGCCTCGGCGATGGCGGCACTCGAATCGGTGGCGCCGTCGTCGACCATCACGCACTCGAAGTCGGTGAAGGTCTGCGCGGCGATCGAGTCGAGGCACTCCTTCAGGTAGCGCTCGACGTTGTAGATCGGGACGACGACGGAGAGGCGGGGGGCCATCGGCTGCGCGGGCCTTTCGACGATCTGGGGCGTGCGGTCGACCGGCGGCCGGCCACGCTGGGGAGCCGGCCGCGGTGCGATCCCGGCGATCCTACCGCCCGGCCCGACTCCCCCGGGCCGCCTCGTCCGCCGCTCCGCCGGCACCGACCGCGCGCAGCCGCGAGGCCGCGGTGGCCGCCAGCCGCGGCGCCAGCCGGGCCACCTCGCGGGAGCCGACCGTCGCGATCAGCGTCGGCAGCACCCAGCGCACCGGCTGCATGCCGCGCAGCCAGGCCTGGGCGTAGACGTGCGCGGAGCGGCGGGCGATGCCGGCCACCAGCCGGTCCACCGCGGGACCGATCGGATAGGTCTTGTTGGCCGGCCAGGGCAGGTGGGTGCGCATCTCGCGGAGCACCTCGTCCTGGTCGGCGCCGCGCACCATGTCGGTGTCGGTCCAGCTCAGGTAGCCGACGCCGACCTTGACGCCCTGGTGGGCGACCTCGGCGCGCAGCGAGTGGGCGAACGCCTCGACGCCCGCCTTGCTGGCGCAGTAGGCGCTCATCAGCGGTGCGGGGGTGATCGCGGCCAGCGAGGCGATCTGCAGCAGGTAGCCGCGGGTGCGGGTGAGCGCGGGCAGGAAGGCCCGGGCAGTGGTGACGCTGCCCAGCAGGTTGACCTCGATCACCCGCTGGTAGGCGGCCGGGTCGCTGTCCAGCAGCGGGCCTCCGATGGCGATGCCGGCGTTGGCCACCACGGTGTCGATCCGGCCGTAGTGCTCGGTGATCCGCTCGGCGACGGCGCTCAGCGCGACCAGGTCGGTGACGTCGGCCTCCCAGGCGGTGGCCTCCGGGCCGCACAGCTCGGCGGCCGCCTTCAGCTCGGCCGGTTCCAGGCCGACCAGGGCCACCCGGGCCCCGCGGTCGGCGAGCCTGCGGGCCATCAGGGCGCCCAGGCCCCGGGCGGCGCCGGTGACGACGACGACCTGGGCGTGCAGCGGCGGGGTGGTGGTCATCGGGCGTCCGTCCTTCCGGGGGTGTGCTCGAGCGCCGGCTCGGCGGCCGGCTGGGGCACGGCGGGCAGGTGGGTGGTGACCAGGCGGCGGATCTCCGCGCTGACCTCGGCGGGGCGCTCGACCGGGGCCATGTGGCCGGTGTCGGGCAGCTCCAGCAGGCCGTCGCAGGTCCGCAGCGCGGTGCGCATGGCGCGGGCGTGCACCGGCGGGGTGAGCTTGTCCCGGCTGCCGACCACGATCGCGGTGGGCGCCTCGATCATGGTCAGGCCCGGGCGGACGTCGAGGGTGCCGAGCACCCCGGCCCAGTGGCCGCGGACCGCGGTCGGGCACCGGTGCACGATCTCGGCGCAGGCCGCGACCTGCTCGGCGGTGGCGTGCGGGCCCATGGTGCCGTGCTTGAGCAGCGCCCTGGAGAGCGGGGTGACCGGGCCGAGCGGCAGCCTGGACTCCAGGACCGCACGGTGCAGCAGCCGGCGCAGCGCCGGGCGGCGGACCGCCGGCGGCACCAGCAGCAGGTGGTCGGTCAGCTCGGCCGGCCCGGTGCTGCAGAGCAGCACCGCCGCGGTCCGGGCGGCCACCGCGCCGCGGCCGCCGGCCGCCATGATGGTCATCCCGCCCATGCTGTGCCCGGCCAGCACGGCCTTCTCGCCGTCCGGCACCAGGCGGGTGACCACGGCCTCCAGGTCGTCGGCCAGCGCGGTGGTCGAGTAGCCGCCGCGGGTGGCGGGGACGTCGCTGCGGCCGTGGCCGCGCTGGTCGTAGGCGATCACCCGGTGGTCGTCGGCCAGCCGGTGCACCACCGGGGCCCAGAACGAGGTGTCGCAGGTCCAGCCGTGCGCCAGCACCACGGTCGGGGCGCCGGCCGGCCCGAACACCTCGGCGTTCAGCCAGCTGCCGTCGGCGGAGCGGACCCGGACCCGCTCGGCGGGCGCGGGCAGCACGAACTCTGCCCCGGTCTGCGATGCGCTCATACGGCGGCCTCCTGCTTGGTCGCGGCGGCCGGCGCCTGGCGCTTGATCAGGTCGTACTCGGTCAGGTCGAGGCGGCGAGTGGCGCGGCGGAAGGCGCTGGTGGAGCCGGGCCACAGGGTGGTGTTCTTGCCGTCCTCGGTCAGGTACCAGCTGCGGCAGCCGCCGGTGGTCCAGACGGTGCGCTCCATCCGGTGCTGCAACCGCTGGTTCCAGTGCCGCTGGGCCCGTTCGGTGGGCTGCAGCGCGGTGGCGCCCAGCGAGCGCAGCGTGCCGAGGGCGTCGATCAGGTAGTTCAGCTGGGACTCGATCATCAGGATCATCGAGTTGTTGCCGAGCCCGGTGTTCGGGCCGATCACGAAGAAGAGGTTGGGGAAGCCGCGCACGGTGGAGCCGCGCAGCGCCGCCATCCCGTCCTTCCACTCCTCGGCCAGGCTCTGGCCCTCGGCGCCGAAGACGCGGCTGCCGATCGGCATGTCGGTGACGTGGAAGCCGGTGGCGAAGATGATCACGTCGGCCTCGAACTCGGTGCCGTCGGCCGCCACCAGGGTGGAGCCGCGCACCTCGCGCAGGCCGGAGGCGATCACCTCGCTGTTGGGTGCGGCCAGCGCCGGGTAGAAGGTGTGGCTGAGCAGGATCCGCTTGCAGCCGATCCGGTAGTCCGGGGTGAGCTTGGCGCGCAGCGCCGGGTCGGCGACCTGCCGGGCCAGGTGCCGCTCGGCCAGCCGCTGGACCAGCTTGAGCACGCCCGGGCGGCGCACGAAGGCGTCCACCTGGAGCTCGCGGACGGCGAAGAGCGCACCCCGGCGCAGCGCGGTGGTGACCGGCAGCGCGCGGTGGATCCGCTTCTCCAGCTCGCTGATCTCGCGGTCCATCTTGGGCAGCACCCAGCCGGGGGTGCGCTGGAAGAGCGCGAGTCGGGCGACCTTCGGCTGGATCGACGGCACGATCTGGACCGCGGAGGCGCCGGTGCCGATCACCGCGACCCGCTTGCCGGTCAGGTCCAGCTCGTGGTCCCAGCGGGAGGAGTGGAAGACCTGGCCGGGGAAGGCGTCCAGGCCCGGCAGGTCGGGGACCTGCGGGTCGGAGAGCGGTCCGGTGGCGGAGACCACGGCGTCCGCGGTCCACTCCCCGCGGCTGGTGGTGACCCGCCAGCGGGTGTGCGCCGGCTCCCAGCGGGCCTCGGTCACCTCGTGGTTCAGCCGCAGGTGCGGGCGCAGCCCGTAGGTGTCGGTGACCCGCTCCAGGTAGGCGCGGATCTCCTGCTGGCCGGAGAAGCTGCGCGGCCAGTCGGGGTTGAGCGCGAAGGAGAAGGAGTAGAGGTGCGAGGGCACGTCGCAGGCGCAGCCGGGGTAGCTGTTGTCCCGCCAGGTGCCGCCGACCGAGTCGCCCCGCTCCAGGATCACGAAGTCGGTGATGCCGGCCCGGCGCAGCCGGACGCCGGCGCCGATGCCGCCGAAGCCCGAGCCGATCACGGCCACCGCGACGTGCGGGGCCTCGGTCCGGTCCGTGGCGGTCCGGTCGGTGGCGGTCCGGTCCGTGGCGGTCCGGTCCGTGGCGGCCGCGCCGGACGATTCCGCTGCCGGTCGGGGGCGCTGCTGGGGAGTTCGGGCTGCCATCCGGCGGGTCCTCTCTGCTGGGTGCGCGACGGTGCTGCTGGTGCCTGGCCCAGTGGAGCGCTGCCGGCCTCCACTACGCTAACCGTGCCAGTATTCACTGGCACGATCGGCAGGTTAGCCCCTGCCGGCAGTTCGCGGAAGAAGCCGGACCAGGCGACTTTTGGCTCCGCCCGCGCGCCCTATGCTGGGCCGCGTGGCGGAGATCGAGAGCGCGGAGCGCGACGGCGCAGGTCCCGAGCCGGCCGGGGCGGCCGAGGCGGCCCGGCGAGACGGCGGCGGGCCGCGCGAGTACCGGGTGGCCGAGCTCGCGGCGGCTGCCGGTATCACCACCCGCACGCTGCGCTTCTACCGCGAACGCAAACTGCTGCCACCACCGCGCAAGGACGGCCGGATCGCCTGGTACGGCGAGGCCCACCTGGCCCGGCTGCGGGTGATCGGCGAACTGCTGGAACGCGGCCACACCCTCGGCGGCATCGCCGAGCTGATCGGCGCCGGCGAGCGCGGGGCCGAGGTGGCGGAGCTGATCGGCCTGGAGGCGGCGATCACCGCGCCCTGGTCGGACGAGACGCCCACCTCGCTCAGCTGGACCGAGCTGACCGCGGCCTTCGGCGACCAGCTCACCGAGGCCAACACCGTCGAGTCGCTGGCCCAGGGCTACATCACCGTCACCGAGGACGGCATCACCCACGTCAGCCGCCGACTGCTGGACGCCACCCTCGCACTGCTCCACGAGGGCATCCCGCTGGCCGCCGTACTGGACGCCAGCCGCAAGGCGCAGGAGTACGCGGACGCGGTGGCCGAGGTCTTCGTCGGCCTGATCCGCGACCAACTGCTGGGCGCCCTGGCCGACGACCGCCCGCTGGCCCCGGGCGAGGCGACCCTGCTGACCGAGCAACTGACCCGGATCCGCCCCCTGGCCCGCACGGTGGCCGACGCCCAGTTCGGCCTGGCCCTGGACCGCCGCGTCCACGCCGAGTACGACGAGGCCCTGCGCCGCCGGCGTTAGAGCGTGTCCCTCAGGCCCGCGGTCGAGCCCGCGACGGGACGCAGCAGGTCGAGGACGTGGGTCCAGCTGTACTCGCCTCGCCCGCCGCCGGCCTTGGGCTTGTGGGGGACGTAGTCGCCGATCAGGACGCCCATCGACCGGAGCCGGGCCAGGCTCTCCCCGTACGCGGGGTGGGCGGCCTGGGCGGAGTTGACGTAGGGCTGGACGGCCACGGGGATGCCGAGGCCGTACGCCTCGCAGAGGATGCCGAGCGCGAGGGTGTCGGAGATCCCGGCGGCCCACTTGTTGATGGTGTTGAAGGTAGCCGGGGCGACGGCGATCGCGTCGGCCGGGGGCAGCGGCTGGGGGATGCTCGGCGTGCGCCAGCCGGAGCGGATCGGGTAGCCGGTCTGGGCTTCGACGGCTTCCTGGTCTATGAATCCGAGCCCGTTCGGGGTCGCGATCACGCCGACTCCCCAGCCCTCGGCATGGGCAGCGGTGATCAGTTCGCTCACTCCGTCGGCGATGCCCGACGCGCAGACGACGACGTAGAGGAACGGCTCGCGGTGCTCGGTCAAACCCGGACTCCCAACTCCTGGCAGAAACGGCGAAGCTCCGGGACGGCGCCGCGCCGGTCGCGAGCAGCCATGTCACCGGCCAGCTCGAGCACGCTGGGCCGTCGGCGGATGTCCTCCGAGGCACAGCTCTCCGCGATCCTGAGCGCTTTGTATCCCTCGGCCAGTCTGCCCTGCTGGCTGTAGGCCCGTGCAGCCTCCACCCACAGTGCCGCCCGGCGCTCGGGGACCGGGATGCGCCTGCGCATCAGGGGCTGGGCGGCTTCCAGCGCCGTTCCCGCGTCGCCGAGGACGACCGAGGCGCTCACCGAGTGGAGCGCGACGTTGGTCGGACTGAAGTTCGCCCAGGCTTCGGGGCCGTCGAGGTCGACGTAGCGCGCGACCTCCTGGGCCTCGGCGAGGAACTCGGCGGTGGTGGCGCGGTCGCCGCCGGCGCTCGCTGCCGTAACGCCGCGAAGGAGCATAAGCCCCAATGCGGCGAGGTACTCGGGCGAGCGCCGGTCGTAGCTGCCGGAGAGTCGGTCGGTGGTGTGCCGGATGAGGGTGACGGCGGACGCGGTGTGCCGGTCGCGCGCGAGGACGTGCGCCTGGACGCGGACGCTGGAGGCCATCACCACAGGGTCGGCGCTCCGCTCGGCCTCGGTCATGGCACGGCCGACCGCGAGCCAGGCGTTGCCGTGGTCGCCGAGCTTGAGCAGCAGGCTGACCGCGGTCTGGTACGCCGTCGCGAGGAGGCCGGACAGGATCTGCTCACCGCTGCGGGAAGCGTCCTGGGCCTGGCGAAGGTCGGCGATCAGTGGCGGCAGCGCGCCTTCGAGTTCGGCGTACCGGCAGGTGTAGAAGAGCCTCCGGGCCCGGGAGAGCCGGGCCGCGAGTGCGGCCTGGGGTTGTGGCGCGTGCTCGACTGGAACAGGGCCGGGCAGCAGCGCCTGGACCAGCTCCATCCCCACCCGGGGACGGGGCGTCGGGGTCGTGAGCGCGGCGACGCTCGCGGCCAGGAAATTGCGACGGTGCATGTCGTCCGTCCTGCTGTCCGCACTGGTGTGGGAGGACAGGCCGAGGCTTCCCAGCGGGATGTCGAGCACGGCTGCGACAGCGCGCAGGACGTCGATGTCCTGCGTCCCCCTGTCGCTCTCCAACCGGCTGATCTTGGACTGGTGGTAGCCCAGTTCGGCGGCCACGTCCGCCTGTGACCGACCGCTCAACACTCGTGCGCGGCGGATCACCTCTCCGGTCCCACCCGCAGCGAAGCGTCCTCCGGCCGTCCGCGACATGGCTTCTCCTACCCATGCTGATCCTGCCTGGCGAGCCGAGCGTAGCCGCACCAGGACAACTCGTCATGCACGATCTGCATCGACCATGCACGCGGAGCCCATGCCCTAACCATGGTGCATCGAAGTGGAGTTGTCTGGTCATCAGCAGCTCGACCACCCTCGCAGCTTGCCGTTCCCCGCTCCCGCAGGCACACCGGCCGGGCAGTGACCGGCCCGGTCGCCCTTTCCCCCGGGGCGACCGGCCCAATCCCACGCGACACAACCGCATCTGCCCTACCTCAACTCGGCGCTACGGAAGGATGGATGGATGAGCGACTGGGAGTTCGTGAAGGACAGGACCGCCACCCAAGGCGCGGTATGGCGGTCGGCCGATGGCCTGCTCTACAAGCGGACCGGCGGCGAGGACCTGCGGGCCGAGACCGAGTTCCAGCAGTTGGCCGCCAGTCTGGGCTACCCGGTGCCGGAGATCGTCGACAGCGGCTCGGAGAACGAGAGCTACTTCGTCATCGAGCGCGCCATCGGCGACAGCTCGCTGCACGAGGAGGCACTGGCCGACGCCAGGCAGGACGGTCAGGTCAGCTACCAGGTGATCAGCACGGCGGCGGCCGTCGCATCGAAGCTCCTGCAGGCCCAGGCGAGGCACCCCCTCCCCGCCACGCCGTGGTTCGAGAAGGCGGCCTTCGCGGCCGAGGTCTTCGAGGAGAACCCGGACCTCGACACCCCGCGCGTCCACGAGGCGGTCAAGCACGCCCTCGGCCGGCTGGCCCAGCTCCCGATGGTGCACGGACATCTCGACTACGGCCTGCCCAACGTCCTCCAGGCCGGCGTCATCGACTGGCAGCACCACGGACCGGTCCCGCTCGGCTACGACGTTTACCCCGCGCTCGACATCGTGGCCTTCAAGGGCGGCGGCAAGGGCTACAGCATCACCCCGGAACAGCGCGCCGCCTACACCGGCGCACTCGACGAGACCACCGCATCCCTGATCGGGCAGCGGGTGAGCGAGCACCTGGGCGACTTCCTGCTCGTCAAGTGTTTCTTCTTCCTCGCCCTCATGCGGCCCACCGACCCCACGCGGCACGACAAGCACATCAAGTGGCAGTACCGCCGCACCCTCTTCACGATGGGACTTGATCAGTATGAGTCGTCCAACGCGATCGACACCGGCACCTTCCCCACTCTGGAACGGTTCACCGCTGAACACCGGTAGGCCGGTTCCCACCGTTCGCGACCGCGACTACCTGATGGACCACCACGGAGTCGTCTTCAAGGTCATCGGCGACAGCCACCCCGGCAGTCACTACCTCGGCTACGTCAAGTACCACCCTGACGAGAAGGGCGACCGTCGGCTCTTCGACCGGACCTACCGGCAGAACAGCGTCGTGTCGAAGTCCTTCGGCATCCTCGCCGGCAGGCCGGAGTGCTACGTCTACTCCGACACCCTCGGCTGCGTCATCACCGGCATCCCGCGCGAGGACGTGGCCGTCCACTACTCCTGCCGCCAGGCCCTCGCCGCCATCCACGAGGACCCCGGCGCGGTCGCCGACAACCCGGCCGGCAAGGACCTCCTGGCGATCACCGAGTGGATCACCGCGAACGAAGCCCAGGGCCTGATCGGCGTCACCGGCTCCTTCCTCGTCGGCTGCTTCAACGAGCGCTCCGACATCGACCTCGTCTGCTACGGACCCGAGGGCTACCAGGCCGCCCAGGAGCTCTTCCAGCAGACCGACCTGATCCGACCGTACGACGGAGACGACCTCACCCGGCTGTACATCCGCCGGGCCAAGTACATGGAGGGCAGCTCATTCGACGCCCTCATCAAGCAGGAACGCCGCAAGCTCCAAGGGCTCACCGCCAACGCCGGCGCGCACATCAACTGCGAACCCATCCGCTCCGACCGCGACAAGACCTTCGCCCGGATCTCCTCCAAGGAGATCGGCGAGATCTCGCTCCTCGCCAAGATCACCGACCACGCCGAGGGTCTCACCACCCCGGCCGTCTACGGGATCAAGGTCAAGACCATCCTCAGCTCGACCATCGACGAGGCCGATTCCTTCGCCCGCCGGATCACCCACATGCGCTCGTACCTCGGCGCCTACACCGGCGCCTTCAGGTCCGGCGACACCGTGCACCTGTCCGGCAAGCTCGTCCACACCCAGGACGGCGAACACAGCGGCTTCGGCATCGAACTCACCCCCTGGACCGTCAGCGGTTCCTACGTCGCCAACCTCGCCGGATAGGAGCCTCGTCTTGCCCCTGCTCGTCATCCGACACGCCGAGTCCGTCGAGAACGCCGACAAGTACAACGGCTTCTACCAGGACCCCCGCCCGTACAGCGGAGCCGCTGCCCATGCCATCTCCCGCACCATCGTCGGCCTGACACCGCGCGGCTTCCGGCAGGCCCAGTGGCTCGCCGAGGTCCTCCCACAGCTCGCGGGCTCCGAGCTGCACGTCTACACCTCGACCTACCGCAGGGCGATCGACACCGCCGCGATCGCCCTGCCAGCCCTCCCCGATGGCTGGCCCCAGCAGACCGCGCTCCTGGACGAGCAGCACTACGGCGACGCCACCTACATGACCAAGCGCGAGCTCTACGACAGCTACCCCTCACTCGCCGAGGACCGCCGCCTGCGCAAGCACATCTGGACCGCGCCGGGCGGCGGCGAGTCGCTCGCGGAGGGCGTGCTCAAGCGGGCCGCCGAGTTCGCGGCCCTCGCCCAGGCTGAACTCCAGGAATCGCGCACCGTTGTCGCCTTCACCCACCAGACCGCCGCGGTAGCCCTTCGATCCCTGCTCGAATCCTGCACCTTGACCGAGATCCTCACCGAGGAGCGGAAGGGCAAGATGCCCAACGCCGCGATCCTCCACTACGAACTGCGAGACGGCCGGTTCACCAGGACGGGAACCACCACCCCGCCGATCTAGGAGGAGCCCGTGCGACACCTGTTCCTCAACGGGCCCGTCCAGAACGGCCCCTTCACCTTCGACACCCACCCCGGCAAAGCCGTGGGCATCCGCCTCGCCGCCGCACTCAACGCCATCCTGGGCTTACCACCCGCACCCCACGTGTGGAACACCGTCACCCTCGCCGGAGACCTCCGCCACCGCCAGGCCGCTGGCCCGATGATCCCTCGCCAGCGGTTCGAGGCCGACCTGATTGCCGCCAAGTACACGTCCGGCCAGTCCCCGGTCGCCGGCATCCTGACCGACACCGACGCGGAGGTCGCCAACCTCGCACAGGAGATGATCGAGAACAACCTCCGCGCCGGCACCCTCACCATCAGCCGCGAGACCGTCCCCACCTGCCGGGCTTGCGGTCATATGACCGGCACCGGCAACCACCCCTGCAACGCCTGCGGCAGCACCGACACCGAGGGCCGCACGGGCCACCACCTCGTCGCCGAACTCGCGAAGGACCGCCCCGCTCTCGACCGCTCGGACATCCACGCCAGCCACCGCAAGCGGCCCAAGCACCTCCAGCACACCGCCGGCAATGTCGCCGAGCGGCTGATCCTCTCTCGAACCCGCGACCACGGCATCGACCTCTCGCCGCTCGGCCTCAACGGCCTCGTCCTCGACCCACGGGCCGGCATCCACGCCACCGTCCTGGCCGCGGCCCGAAGGCACGAAGCGGACACGGCCGTCATGACCGTCACCGAGAACGCGGCCAATCACATCGCCGCCCATGGTCAGCACTTCCGCCAACACGACGGCGCCCGGCTTCGGTACGCCCTGCACGGCCACCTCCCGTACGACCACACGGAAAGCCTGCAGCCGCTGCACGAGGCGTACCGCACCACGCAAGCGATCAAGGACGGCTTCGAGCAATGGTTCCTTCCACTCTTTGCCCTGCGGACCAAGACCGCGACGCGCCCGGACCAACTGCCATCGCTCTTCAAGCAGTACATGCGGGCACACCTTGCCAGGCCTGTTGCGGCAGACGGAGCCGTCCTTGAAGCCGTACAGCGCTCGGTCTCCGTCGGCGACACCGAATGGATCACGAACAAGCAGGCACTGGCCAACGTGATGGCCACCCGGATGGCAGTACCGGTGTCCGCTCCAGGGATCTGACGCGCGGCTCCGAAAATCCCTCTCAGGCACCCTCTAGCCTTGGAGGATCATACGATTACCCTCCGTAGGCGGCTGATCATAGGGTCGAAGCACCCGCGAATGATCGCCTGCTGGGTCGGCGACGGGGAGGCGGGCATCCCGAGCCGGTCCGCCTGGGGGCAACGAAGGCGCATGAGTGCCGTCGCCAAGTTCCGCACCACCCTCGATCTGACCGGCGCCCCGGTGCTCGCCTGGTCCTTCCTCGGCCGGTTGCCGGCTGCGATGTGCCCGATCGGCACGCTGCTGATGGTCAGCCAGCAGACCGGCAGCGTCTGGCGCGGCTCGGCCGTGGCCGGCGCGCTGGCGCTGGGTCAGGCCTCCGGCGGCCCGTTGCTCGGCCGGGTCGCCGACCGGCGTGGGCAGCGCCGGGTGGGACTGGCCGCCGCCGCGGTCAACACGCTGGCGCTGCTCGCGCTGGTGGCCACCTCGCTGCGCGGGGCCGCGCTCGACTGGCAACTGCTGCTCGCGCTGCTGGCCGGCCTCTCGGTGCCGCTGGTCGGTCCGCTCTCCCGCAGTCGCTGGCTCCACCTGGCCGGTGGGGACGGTGAGCGGGTCTCCGCCGCGCTCTGGCTGGACGGCCTGATCGACGAGATCGGGTTCACCAGCGGCCCGGCCCTGGTCGGGCTGCTCGCCGCCCTGGTCGCACCGGCCGCAGGCCTGCTGCTGGCGGCCGCCCTGGTCGGCGGCTGCGCCACGCTCTTCGCCCTGCACCCGACCGCCGCCCCGGGCAGCGGCACCGCCCGCACGGGCACCGCCCGCACCAACGCACCCCGCACCAACCCACCCCGCCGCCTGCTCAGCGTGCCCTACGGGCTGCTGCTGGCCGGGATGGCCCTGCTCGGGGTGAGCTTCGGCTCGATCCAGGTCGGGGTCACCGCGACCACCGGGCACCTGGGCCACGCCGGGGCGGCCGGCCTGGTCTACGGGCTGATGGGCGGAGTGAGCGCCTGCTCCGGGGTGGCGATGGCCGCGCTGCCGGCCCGCTTCGAGCTGCCCACCCGGCTGCGCGCCGGCACCGTGCTGCTGCTCGGCGCCTCGCTGCTGCTCCCGCTGCTCGGGCACTCGCTGGGCGGCCTGACCGTGGCGGTGGGCTGCGTCGGGCTGGCCGTCGCGCCCCAGATGATCACCATGTTCGGCCTGGTCGAGCGGACCGTGCCGAGCGCCCGGCTGGGCGAGGCGATGGCCGGACTGGTCAGCAGCATCACGCTGGCCCAGTCCGCCGGCACGGTGGTGGCCGGCTGGGTCGCCACGGCGGGCGGGCCCGGGGCGCCGTTCCTGGTCACCTGCGGTGCGGCGGGGGCGGCACTGCTGCTGGCGGCCACCACGGCGAGCGAGCAGCGCTACCGGCGGCCGGAGGCGGTGCTGTCGGCGGCCTGATGAGGGGCCCGGGCGGATCGGAGGGCGGCGTGCCCGGCCTGGGCGGATCGCAGGGCGGCGTGGCGGGCGGCGTGCTCGGCCCGCGGCCCGGCGAAGCTCCCCTACAGGTCCCAGCTGCGCTCCGCCGCCCAGCGCTCCATGGTGTGCCAGCGCACCTCCGGGAACTCCCGGTGCAGGCCCTCGACGTCCACCTGGAGGCCGACCTCGCGGAAGTGGCGGAACATCGCCGCCAGGTCCGCCGAGTAGCCCTCGACCACCGAGATCGGGACCTCCTCGACGGCGACCGGCCGCCCGACCGCCGCGCCGATCGCCGCCGCCTGCCGGGCCGGGGTGGACCACTGGCCCGCGAGGTCGATCCGGCGGCCGGCGAACCGCTCCGGCCGGGCGAGGGCGAGGGCGGCGACGGCGCCGATGTCCGCCGCCGCGATCACCGGCAGCGGGTGGTCGACCGGCAGCGGGTAGCCGAACACGCCCCGGCGCAGCGACTGCAGGGTCCACTCGCCGGCGCAGTTCTCCAGGAAGACGCCGGGCCCGAGGACCGTCCAGCTCGGCCCGAGCGTGTGCAGGTGCTGCTCGATCAGCCACTTGCTCTCGAAGTGCGGGATGCCGGTGCCGCGGTCGGCGTTGGCCGCGGAGGTGAGGACCACGTGGCCCACGCCCGCGGCGGCGGCCGCGTCCAGCAGGGCGATGCCCTGCCGGGTCTCGACGGCGCAGTCGGTGCCGAACGGGGTGGACATCGCGAAGAGGCCGCTCGCGCCGGCGAGTTCGGCGCGCAGCGTGGCGGGGTCGTCGAAGTCGGCCCGGACCACCTCGGCGCCCAAGGCGCGCAGTTCGACCGCGGCGGGCGCGTTCGGGTCGCGGGTCAGGGCGCGGACCGGCAGGTCGGCCCGGAGCAGGGCGCGCGCGGCGGCCCCGCCCTGCGCACCGGTGGCACCGGTGACGGCGTAAAGTTCCTGTGTCATGCAGACAACCGTAGGACGAGTATCTGCGTGACGCAAATAATTTCCGGGTCCGGCCGACCACCGAACCCGCCCGAGAGCCCGAGAGACCTAGAGACCCGAGAGAGGGGTTGCCCACCGTGAGCCCGAGCCGCGAGGACCTGCTGACCCGGCTGCGCGCCGAGTCGCGCCGCTACGTCGCCTCCTACGTGCTGTTCAACCAGGCGATCGCCGACCACCTCGGCCTGCACCCCACCGACGTGCAGTGCCTCAACCTGCTGTCGCTGGAACCCGGCCCGGTCAGCACCGGGCAGATCGCCGAGCTCACCGGGCTGACCAGTGGCTCCGCCACCCGCCTGGTGGACCGGCTGGTCAAGGCGGGCTACGTGAGCCGGGTCCGGGACGACCAGGACCGCCGCAAGGTCCTGGTCCACCTGGTGCCGGCGGCCATGGCCGGTTTCGGCGAGCTGTGGCGCGACCTGAGCACCGGTTGGGAGGAGCTGTTCACCGGCGACAGCGAGGCGGAGCTGGCGCTGCTGATCCGGCACATGCGGCGCACCACCGAGCTGAGCCACCGCCAGATCGCCTACCTGGCCGAGCGCCCGCGCCCCGCCCCGCCCGTGCCGCCGGCGCCCGCACCGCCGGCCTGACCCGCGGCGGACCCGGGCCCGCGCCCCGACCCATCCCGATCGGACCCTGGCTCGGGTGCCGCTCGCCCCTCGGGGCCGACCGGTGCCCGGTGCGGGTCGGACCGGATCAAGCGTGCGAAAGTGGTAGCCGAGCGAAGGGAGCAGAGCGGCGTGCTCATGGAGAAGGTGGCCGAGATCCTCGCCGAGGCGTCGGCGGAGGCCGTCGAGCCGCGGTTCCGGGCGCTGGCCGCCGGCGAGGTGATGGAGAAGGCCCCGGGCGATGTGGTCACCGTCGCCGACCGGGAGGCCGAGGCGATCATCTCCCGCCGCCTGCGCGAGCTGCTACCCGTGCCGGTGGTCGGTGAGGAGGCGGTGGCCGCCGACCCGGCGCTCGCCCGCGCGCTGCACAACGAGCGCGCCTGCTGGCTGGTCGACCCGGTCGACGGGACCGCCAACTTCATCGCCGGCCGCCCCGACTTCGCGGTGATGGCCTCGCTGGTCCGGGACGGCGAGGCGGTGGCCGCCTGGATCTGGCAGCCGATGCGGCGCACCGCGTACGCCGCCGAGCTGGGCGCCGGCACCTGGCGCAACGGCCGCCCGCTGACCCGGCAGCCGGCCGGCCCGGACCCGGCGCGGTGGCGCGGCTCGGCCAAGTCCTACCTGCGCCTGGGCCGCTTCCCCGGGCTGGCCGACGAGCCCACCGCCTTCGGCGAGCTGACGACGGGTCGGCGCTCGGCGGGCATGGAGTACCCGCAGATCGTCGACGACGAGCTGGACTTCCTGGTCTACTGGCGCACCCTGCCCTGGGACCACGCCCCCGGCTCGCTGCTGGTGCGCGAGGCCGGTGGCGTCTCGGCCCGGCTGGACGGCTCGCCCTACCGTGCCGACCCGCCCGGTGGCGAGGACGGCCTGCTGGTCGCCTGCGACCCGCAGACCTGGGAGCGGGCGCGGGCGATCCTGCTCGGCCTGGAGGGCTGACCTCCAGGCCGCCGCCCGCCCCGCCCCGGGCCGGCCGGGTCAGCCCACCGGCCGGTCAGCCCGTCAGCCCGTCAGCTCGTCACCAGAGCACCGGCAGCCGCTCCGGCAGCCGCTTGATGAAGCCCGGCCGCCAGGCCAGCTGCTCGACCGGCAGCGCCAGCCGCAGCCCGGGCAGCCGCTGCACCAGGGCGGTCAGCGCGATCTCGGCATGGGTGCGGCCGAGCGCGGAGGCCGGGCAGAAGTGCTGGCCGCCGCCGAAGGCGAGGTGCGGGTTCTCCGCCCGGTCGAAGTCGATCTTCTGCGGCTCCGGGAAGACCGCCGGGTCGTAGTTGGCGCCCTCGATCAGCACCAGCACCAGCTCGCCGGCCTTGATCTCCACCTCGCCCACCGTGACGTCGGCCAGCGCGATCCGGGGCAGCGCGTCGCCGATCGAGAGGTTGTAGCGGAGCAGCTCGTCGACCGCGCGCCCGATCACGGCGGGCTCGGCGCGCAGCCGGTCGGCCAGCTCGGGCTGCCGGGCCAGCGCGATGATCGCGTGCAGCAGGAAGGAGGAGGTGCTCACCGCGCCGGCGCCGAAGAGCGAGAGCGCGACGGTGGCCAGCAGCTCGTCGCTCACCTGGTCCGAGACGTCCGGCGACCGGCGCAGCTGGACGAACCGGCCGAGCAGGCCCTCGGTGGGCGCGGGGTCGGCGTTCAGCTGCGCCCGCATGTAGTCGAGGTCCTTGTACCAGTTGGGGGTGGAACCCTCGAACGGCTGCGGGCTGGTGATGAAGGCGACGTCGATGCCGCTCATCAGCCGCCGCCACTCGTCGGTGGGGATGCCGAGCAGCCGGCAGTGCAGCGCGGCCGAGTACGGCTCGGTGAACTGGTCGCGCAGCTCGGCGGGGCTCCCGTGCGCGATGACCCGGTCCAGCAGCTCGTGGGCCTGCGCCTCCAGCCAGCCGGCCAGCTCCTTGTCGGCCCGCGGCGAGAGGGTCTTCATCACCGCGTTGCGCAGCCCGGCGCTGTTGATGTTGCCCATGTTGTTGACCACCTCGGGCGGGATGGTCAGCGCGTACTGGCGCGGCACGCCCGGGTTGGCGGTGTCCCTGAGGCTGAACCGCTCGTCCTCCAGGACCTGCTTGGCCAGCCGGTGGTTGCTCACCAGCCAGGCCTCGTCCCCGGTCATGGTGCGCACCCGGGCCACCGGCTGCTCGGCGCACAGCCGTTCGACCTCGGCGGGGAGCACGTCGCCGCGCCGGTCGAGCGGGAAGGTGGGCAGGTCGGCCCGGGTCGGCGTACTGCTGGTCATGAAGTCGGTGCTCCTTGGGATGTGGATGACGGTACGGTCGGTCGGTGGCCCGGATCGGGCCCGGTCAGGCGGCCAGTTGCTCGGCCGGCCGCTCGGCCGACTGCTCGGCCGGCGGCTCGCCGCCCGCGCCGGTCGGGTGCGGCCGGACCACGGCGTAGCCCTGCGCGGGGACCGCGCGCAGCCCCTCGTCACGCCCGAACAGCACGGGGGTGAGCGGGAGTTCGAGGTGGTAGCAGGAGATCGAGCTGGGCCGGCCGAGCAGCGCCGGGGTGTCCAGGAAGAAGGGCAGCTCGGCGCAGATGTAGCGCAGCCCGGCGGCCAGTTGCTCCGCGCCGGCCGCGGTGTCGGCGGGCAGCCGGGCGCCCAGGAAACCGCGGGCCATGCCCTCGGCGGCCTCCCGGAAGACCGGGTCCTCCAGCAGCGCCCGCTCGGCGGCGGCGTGCAGCCGCCGGTAGGCCGGCTCGGCCCGGAAGTCGGAGAGCGCGTGCACCCCGACCGCGGAGCGGCCGGACTCCTCGACCCCGCGCTCGATCCGCCGGGCGGTGGCCTTGACCTCCTTGGCGGCCCGGCGGCCGGCGTGTTCCGGGGTGTAGCCGAGCGCCTCGAACTGCGCGTCGACGTGCAGGTCGGCGTAGACGACGTCCACCGCGTCGAAGAACTCCCGGCCCCAGCCGACCAGTTCGGCGATCCGCCGGGCACTGAAGTAGCTGTTGCCCGGGCTCACCCCGATCAGCAGGTGGTCGCCGCGCTCCCAGAGCGCACGGCAGCGGTCGGAGAAGGGCTGTACCTGGTACGGGCTGGGCTTGGTGCTCATGAGCGAGTCGCTCATTCCGCGGCCTCCGCGTCGCATGGCTGCGCGCACCGGTGGCCGGTGGGCGCAGCAAATCAGGGGACAAGACGAATCAGGGACAAGACAGGGACGAGCAGCGCGAGGGACGCGTCGGCGTCGTGCGCCCGGCCGACGGGGGCGCGAGCGGGCGCAGCGTCGAGCCGCCCGCCCGGGCAGCCCGACGCGCACTCGGCTGACCGCCGGCACCCGCCGACGGCTATTGACGTGCGTTCATCGAAATGTGACGCTGAATTCACGCCGGCGGAACTCGGCAGCAGCGTGGCCGGGCCACGCGGTGCGGTCCATTCCGGGCGGAAGGGTCAGATTCTCGGGTCGGCGCGGAACTCCGCGATTAAGGCCGGCGCCGCCTCGACCAGGGGGGCGCCGTCGGGGGTGGCCACCACGGACGCCGGGGCCGTCGCCGGCCGCGCCCGATCGCTACGACACGCTGCAGCCACCGCGGATTCGCGGTTGCGCATGACGGGTCCCCCTTGTGCCGCTAGTCCCTGGGAGCCGTGTGCTCCCGGTGTGGCGGCGACTACTAGACGTTATCGCCGCCGGTCCCGAGCTTCGCAACCATTGGCCCCCGGTTGGCGAAAAAATGCTCCAGGCACGGCCGAAAATAGTCCCCCGGCACCGCACCCGTGCCACCTCCTCACGCATTTCCCAGGCTTTCCCGGGAGTTCCGAGAATCCGCTTTCCGGAAATGCTCACGGAGGGTCACCGATATGTGGTTTTCTCCAGCTCCGTCAGCCGATTTCCGGCCCCGCACTGTGGCCCGCGCCGGACCCCCAGCGGGCCTCGCCCGCCTCGAGTTCCCGGCCGGCCGTGACGACCAGGTCGAGCAGCCCGGCCAGTTCGGACTCGGTGGTGTGCGGATTGAGCAGGGTGAGCTTCAGCCGGAGCAGACCGGCCGTCACTCCCGGTGCCCGGGGCAGCAGTTCGGTGCGGCCCAGTACCGCCCGGCCGCCGGCCAGCAGCCGGCGGCGCAGCTCGGCGTTGAAGGCGTCCACGGCGACCGGGTCGGCGCGCAACGCGGGGTCCGCGGGCAGCGCCCGGAAGAGCACGCTGGTCAGCAACGGCTCCCCGGACAGCTCCAGCTCGGGCCGCTGCCGGATCCCGGCCGCCGCCGCCAGCGCCAGCGCGTGGCAGCGGTCCACCAGCCGGCCCAGGCCCGCCCGGCCCAGGGTGCGCAGGGTCACCGCGATCGGGAAGGCGTCGGCCCGCCGGGTGGTGCGCAGCGAGCGGCCGAGCAGGCTGGGGTAGCCGGCCGCCTCGTCGTCGGCCGGGTTGAGGTAGGCCGCCCGGCGGGCCAGCGAGCCGTAGCTCTCGGCCCGGCGGACCAGGAAGATCCCGGCGGCCACCGGCTGCCAGCCCAGCTTGTGCCAGTCCAGCGCCACCGAGTCGGCCCGGGCCAGGCCGTCCAGCAGGGGCGCCAGCCGGTCGGAGAGCAGCGCGCCACCGCCGTAGGCGGCGTCCACGTGCAGCCAGGCACCGTACTCGGCGGCCAGGTCGGCGCAGCGGTGCAGCGGGTCGATCGCCCCGGTGTCGGTGGTGCCGGCGGTGGCCACCACGGCCAGCGGGGTCTCCCCCGCCGCCCGGGCCGCCGCCAGCGCCGCGGCCAGCGCTTCGGGGTCCATCCGCTGGTCCCGGTCCACCTCGACCGGCACCACCGCCCGCTCGCCGAGGCCGAGCACCGCGGCGGCCCGCTGGATCGAGAAGTGCGCCGCCCGGGAGGCGAAGATCCGCGGGCGGCAGGCGGGGTCGACGCCGTCCAGCTCCACCTGACCGGGCAGCAGCTGGTCGCGGGCCAGCATCAGGCCGAGCAGGTTGGACTCGGTGCCGCCGGAGGTGAGCACCCCGGCGGCCCGCTCCGGCCGGTAGCCGACCAGCGCGGCGAGTTCGGCCAGCAGCTCGGTCTCCAGCACGGTGGCGGCCGGCGCCTGGTCCCAGGAGTCCAGCGAGGGGTTGAGCGCACTGACCGCGAGGTCGGCGGCGACCGCGACGGCCAGCGGCGGGCAGTGCAGGTGGGCGGCGCAGGCGGGGTCGGCCGGGTCGGCGGCGCCGTGCGCGAGCAGCTCGGTGAGCGCGATCAGCGCGCCGGCGTCGGTGGGCGCCGCGGCCGCGGCGGG